>JAOZQF010000114.1:0-3678 GCA_029932345.1 Desulfuromusa sp.
CGATTGATGCCGATATCCCTCAGTAAATGATCATCCATTTCCAGCAGCTGCCGTCGCTGCTCAGCCAGCTGGGAAAAACGTTCAATTCGTTGTCCCAGGTTTTGCAGGGTACGTCCAAAAATCTGCCAGAAACCGTGTGTAGAAGATCCCCAATGTTGCTGCTGATATTGTTCTATAAACATAGTATTCTCCTTTTTTTAATCTGTAATATTTTCTTTGATGTGCAAATTATGATACAAAGTAGTTGATCAATCAAACGAATTGTTTTTATGCTTGCGATCAATATTGTTGATAGATAGTCGACTGCGAGGACCAGATGATTACTAATCTGCCGACAGAGCTGTTACGAACCTTTGTTGCCATTGCCGACAGTGGCAATTTCAGCTTGGCCGCCGAACAGGTTAACCGAACCCAGTCAGCGGTCAGTATGCAGATCAAACGGCTGGAAGAATTGATCGATAAGTCCCTTTTTATCCGGGATAGTCGTAATTTAAAATTGACGGCTGACGGGCTGGTTTTACTTGGTTATGCACGCAGGATTTTGAAGTTGAACGAGGAAGCGGTTTCCATGCTGAAACGACCGGAGCTTTCCGGCTGGGTCAGTATTGGCTTGCCGGACGATTACGTGACCCGTTTTTTGCCGGAAATCCTGGCCGGTTTCTCCAGAAATTGCCCGCGTATTCAGGTTGAAGTTACCTGCGAACCAAGTCATCAGTTGATTAAAAGGATCCAGCGCCTTGAGCTTGACCTGGCCATTACCACCTCGCCGACTGCAGACGTTGAAAATACTCTGTTGTTGCAAAGCGATCCGATGGTTTGGGTCACTTCGGAACAACATTTACAGCATGAAGAAAAGCCGCTCCCTTTGGCCCTGTTTCCAGATGAGTGTTATAGCCGCCGCTGGGCGATCAAAGCTCTTGAAAAGGCCGATATCGACTACCGGATTGCCTATACCAGTGCGACTCTCATGGGGTTGAAAGCGGCAGTCAGTGCCGGACTGGCAGTTGCCGCTATCAGTCGCAGTATCATCCCGCCGGGAATCCGGGAGTTGAGTGTCGAAGAAGGTTTTCCTCTTCTGCCGAGTGCTTCTTTTTTGCTCCATCGAAATCCCGAAGCTGAACACACCATTGTCGATTCGTTGGCTGAACATATTTGCGATGCTTTTAGTGCCAGAGGAGATTGATTAAGAGTTTTCAGATGTTTGTTGCTGATGCCGTAGTCGTAGCAAATAGTCGATCTTCGATTAAATAACCGCAAAAGTGGGGCGAACATGAATGGTGGTAGTTAAATGTGGTGTCCTTGGAATACCTTACGATTGTAATTCCAGGCGGCAGGACTGGACAGTTCAACAATGACTACCACCTGTTTGATGAATGTGAGGCTGATAAGGGCTAATTTTTTCTTTTAGAGGCTTTCAGGTAAACAAGGTTTTTATCTCTTTTGCCCACCGCAATGACCATGACGATGATTTCATCTTCAATAACTTCGTAAACCAGGCGATACCCAAGAGCACGAAGCTTGATCTTATAATGATTCTCAAAACCATGAAGTCGGCTTGCTGGTACGTGAGGGTTGAGCAATCGTTCTTTGAGCTTTTTCTGTAGTTGGTTTTGGATCGAAGAATCGAGTTTCTTCCACTCTTTTAATGCCGTGGGCAGGAATTTTAGACTGTATTTATAGTTCATCGATATCAACGTCTACGGCTTCAATTCTTTCGTTCTGCCTCTCGTTCACAAGCAGACCCAACTGATAGTCTTCCAGCCTCTCCATGATCGTTTCATATGTGGCTGCCGGGACAAGGTATGCCGTGGGCTGATTATGATTCAATATCGCTATCGGCTCCCCATCAGACTCATTAATCAAGGAAGTCGGGTTCTTTTTTAATTCGGATATGCTGGCAGAACAGTTTGCAAGGACTGTTTTCATGGCGTTTACCTCATGTGGAATATGACCTATATAGTGGTCATAGTTTAGCGCTTTATTTATGTCATGTCAATTTGAAAATCAAACGGAAACTTAACCCCTTTACTTTGCTTCTCAGGGTGATATCGAAGCGATGATGGCTGGAAATTAATCTCCAGTTATTAAGTTTTGAGAAAATTGAAAAAAGGGCGGAAGATCAACTGATCTTTCGCCCTTTTTTATCTTGAATGTAACAGACAGACGGGATCAGCCCGCCTGAAGGAAACCGGATGCAAAACTGCAGGCTGGTGAACAGTCTCTGGTTCTCTCCTCTAGCCCAACTTTCTTGCGATATAGACACCATAACTGTAGTGAGCCTTATATTTCTCATACAGTTCAATTTCCCGCATTTCACCTTCTACTATGGTGTGTGCTTCTTCACTCTTGTCATTTCGGTTGAGGAAATCCTTAAAGCTATCCTGCATAGGTCGATAATAATTATCCAGCCAACAATACTCCGGCAACACAAAATAGCCAATCGGAGAATAGCCGTTCTTTTCCAGCGCAGCTATCTTTGCAGAGGCCTCATCAATTTCGGGGTATTCGTCAACCCAATGTTTTTGAAGTTCCGCTGGACGGGAGTCGGTAATCCAGGTGATCTCTGAAACAACCAGTAGTCCGCCTACTTTCAGATAACGATTCCAGTCTGTTACCCCCTTTTCAAAGCCGATATTGTAGATCGCCCCCTCAGACCAGATAACATCATATTCCTCATCTCCAAAGGGGAGATTGTCCATTGAACAGGAAAGGGTCGATATCTTTCCAGCAAGCCCCATGTTTTCGGCCCTGCCTTCAAGTACTTCAAGAAACTCTGGAAGGAAGTCCACCGCCGTAATTTGAGCGTTCAACAGACGGGCGAGCAACAGGGTGGAAGCCCCTGTGCCGCAGCCTATATCGGCAATTTTTAATGGCGCAGTTCGGTCGATCATAGCCAGGGTGAGAGCTTTTTCCGTCTCTGCATCACCGCCCGGGCCCTGCCGGTCTGCACTCTTATGAAGGTCTATCAAAAGTTGATAATCTTCCACTGATCTCTCCTTATCTGTTTGTAGCTGTCCGTCGCAATTCACCGGTGCGCAGCGAAGTGGAGTATCCAAGTGGAATGGCGCTGTCAGGTATTAATGCTACTATATTCTTTCGAGGTTACTGATGGTTTTATCTGAGTCAGCGCTCCCAGTATTGACGGTGCTTTTGGGCTCAAACATGAGGACATGAACTTCATTTTCAGCAACGGGCATGTGCTCTACCCCTTTTGGGATGATGTAAAACTCCCCCTCATTTAACTCTATATCTCCATCTCTCAGCTTAATTGTGAGATGGCCTTTTATCACCATGAAAAACTCATCTTCAATCTCATGATGATGCCAAACAAACTCGCCTTTCAATTTTGCCAATTTCACATATTGATTATTCAGTTCCCCAGCAATTTTCGGTTCCCAGAACCCATCAAATAGAGCAAATTTGTCTGCAAGATTAACTTTACTCATTTCGTATCCCTTTTATGCCGAATGTCCAAAATCAGCCGCCCGTCTTCCTGTTAACAATAATTACGGCAAGAAGAATCAAGTTGGAATTTGCCCAGAAAATCAGCGACAGGTAGCGGGTCGGCTGGATTGCCTTGTTGTGCCGTGACTTATTTATATTACGAACTTTGGCTTGGGGGGGTCTTTTTTGTGTGCCCAAGTACGGACATAGCTGTAGCAACCATTGATGAAACAT
>JAOZQF010000114.1:3778-5285 GCA_029932345.1 Desulfuromusa sp.
GTCTTTTTTGTGTGCCCAAGTACGGACATAGCTGTAGCAACCATTGATGAAACATCTCCCATGTTGGCAGGGATTATCATAGTATTGTTTGCTTTGGCTAAATTTCCAAATTCTGCTATATATTTTTCAGCAACTATCAAGTTTGCGGCAGTTTCTCCTCCGCCCAGACTTAATGATTCAGCAACTTTCTTGATACCATCAGCTGTAGCCAGTGCAATCAGTTCAATCTCTTTTGCTTGCCCTTCAGCTTCATTGATGCGCTTCTGTTTCTCCCCTTCTGATACCTCAATGGCCTCCCTCTTTAAACCTTCAGCCCGGTTTATACGAGATTGTCTGTCGCCCTCAGAGGTCGCAATGGCTGCACGCTTTTCCCGTTCTGCTTTCATTTGTTTTTCCATTGCTTCCATGACAGTTTTCGGTGGGGATATATCCTTAATCTCGTAACGCAAGACTTTGATTCCCCAATTTTGAGCAGCTTCATCTATCGCTGACACCACCTGTTGATTTAGACTCTCACGTTCTTCAAAGGTTCTGTCCAGTTCAATTTTACCAATGACAGAACGGAGGGAGGTTTGGGCGAGTTGGCTTGCCGCGACTCTATAGTTGTCAATACCATAAGCCGATAGCTTACTGTCGATCACCTGTATATATAGAACACCGTCGAGTGATACCGATACATTATCAGAGGTAATACAGTCTAATGGAGGAATCTCCATAACCTCTTCCTTAAGAACGCGCCTGTAGGCGACCTTATCAAAGAACGGAATGAGAATATGAAACCCTGCGCCAATAGATTTGCTGAATTTTCCAAGTCGTTCTATAACGTATTCAGACCTTTGTGGCACTACAATGGCTGTCTTTATTAATAAGACGATTATTATTACCGCCAAGACACCTACAACAATCAATGATTCGTTCATTCGTTCTCTCCTTATATCGGTTTTACTTTCAAAGTAAGTCCATCCTCAGAATCTGTCTTTTCTATTAAAACAGCTATCCCTTCTTCAATCTCTTCGTTTGCAGTCGCCCTCCAAAAACTCCCCATAACTTTAATTTCACCAGATTTATTAGGGGCTATTTTTTTTGTCACAATAGCTGTTTTGCCAATCTTCGAATCTGAGTAGTGATCATCAATTTCATCTTGAGTCTTTCCTCTGAATATCTTCAAACTGAATTTGCGTAGCGTGAAAAGGAGAAATAATGATGACACTAAAAAGACCAATATTTGGTTTGTTAATTCTATATCAATCATCAATACAAATATGGCAGCAATCCAACACCCAGCAGTAAAGAAAATCAATAAAAACGCAGGCATTATTAACTCAGCAACTAAAAATGCAACACCAACAAGAAACCATATTAGTGATGGTGAAAGAATCATTTTTCACTCCTATAATTTAATTATTCACTTTAGCGTTAGGTACAATGGTGCGTTGACCAACTAAGGTTAAGGCTGTAGCGGGCTTGCCCGCGAAAGGCAAAGCGTTTGTTGGTCGAACATCTGGTT
>JAOZQF010000115.1 GCA_029932345.1 Desulfuromusa sp.
TCAAACGAATTGACGCCATAACAGATGCCGTAACCCTTGAACGAAAATTTTATGTCGCATTTGAGACGATACCCACGCCATTTTTTATTAACGAACAAGCCCAGGTGATCATTAATATCAAGCAATACGAAAATGTTACCAAAATTCCCCTTACGGTGGTTGTGCAAAAAGAGGGGAGAACAGGAATATGGGTTGTGCAGGAGGAACACGCTCATTTTGAATCTATTGATAAGATCGCCAGGAATGAGACTGAAATAGCGATAGCAAAAGTAAATAAAGATAGTTTGATCATCGTTCCAGACAGGCATAAAAAACCTCTGAGTGAAGACATGAGAATCTACCAATGATCCGTCTGGCCAAAGAAGACATCAAACACACCCTCGGCAAGTTTGTTGTGACTGCTATGGGAGTGGGGATGTTGCTGGGCATAGTCCTGATCATGATGGGTGTTTATCGTGGGATGATAGTCGATGTCGAGGTTTTGTTGAATGACTTGGATGTGGACTTGTGGATTGTGCAGGAAGGAACCTTGGGGCCATTTGCAGAAGCGTCAAGGGTGCATGAAGATTTACAGTATACAATTGAATCCCTTCAAGGAGTTGACAACAGTAGCGCCATCACCTTTCAAAATATTCAATTGCCGCAAGGTAAAAATAAAGTACGTGTTTTTGCGGTTGGGTATGATGTCTATGGAGGTATCAACCCTATCAACCCGGCAAGACTGGTGACTGGTCGAACACTGGCAACCGACCATTACGAAATCGTTGTTACCGACAAAACAGGTTTCACACTCCATGACAAAATCCACTTGGGACGTAATATTTACACTGTTGTTGGAGTGACCCATGGCAGTGTCTCATCGGGAGGCGACCTGTTGGTGTATATCAGTCTTAAGGATGCGCAGGAGTTACAGTTTTCATACTCAAATAAGCGGATACAAACTGACAGGGCAAGAGGAATAGTTACCCGGGACACCCATATGGTCAATGCCATTATCGCAACAATAAAGCCTGGAGACAATGTGGAAAATGTTGCAGGGGAAATACGAAAATGGCACCACAAGAGTGTGTACACCAAGGCACAGCAACATGCAGTGTTGACAAAATATGTTGTGGAAAAATCATCAAAACAGATAGGCCTATTTACAGCTATTCTGATAATCGTTGCAACGATTATCATATCACTCATCATCTACACAATGACCTTGGAGAAGATGAAAGAAATTTCCATCATGAAACTTATAGGATTGCCAAACAGTACAATCGTCAGGATGATTGTTGAAGAGACATTGTTACTCGGTATCTTAGCCTTTATGTTTGGTAATATATTTTCACATCTTATTTATCCAAAATTTCCCAAACGAGTTGTTTTGGAAATTCCCGATGCATGGATGCTTTTTGGTATGGTCGTGGTTGCCAGTATAGTCGCCTCATTTATTGCGGTTAAAAAGGTGATCAATGCTGATCCTGCTGCCGCAATAGGTGATTAATATGAACGATAACATTGCAATACGTGTTGAAAATATATGTAAATCCTTTGGTGATGGCGATAGTTTTATTGAAGTGATTAAAGATGCTTCGTTTACTATCAACAAAGGTGAACTTGCAGCCCTCGTCGCTCCGAGTGGCACGGGGAAAACAGTACTTTTGATGATGATAGGATGTGTCAATGAGCCAGATTCTGGGGAAATGTGGATAGGGACTGAAAAAGTATTTGATAATAGATGGCTTACTAAGGAAACCCGAAAAATAAGACGAGAGAAGATAGGTTTTATCTTTCAGGCACACCACCTTATACCTTTTTTAAATATCATAAATAATTTGATACTGCTTCCTCAGACAAATAAAACAGATGAAAAAACTTCAAAAGCAGAAGCTAGAAAATTATTGCGTTATTTTGGCATCGCAGATAAAGAAAAAGCTATGCCCTCACAACTTTCAGGCGGGCAAAACCAAAGGGTCGCCATTGCCAGAGCACTGATCAATAATCCACAAATCATTCTAGCTGACGAGCCAACCGCAGCGCTTGACACACAACGCTCAGTCGATGTGATGAAAATACTTAAAAAAATAGCATTGGAACAAGAGGTCGCCATCATAATGGTGACCCATGATGATAGAATGCTTCCTTATTGTGATAGGATCATGAAGATAGAGGATAAAAAGATTGTCTTTGTATAAACGGCCAACAGCTTAATCCCACCCACCCCTTGAAATCACACCCATGCCAATAACGATCACAGTTCGGCAAAATTCTTGAAAATATTCAGTCCAACCGTCTGACTTTTTTCCGGGTGAAACTGGGTTGCCATAATGTTATCCCGCCAGACCGAAGCACAAAACTCAACGTCCCCATACCTGCAACTGGCCGCAATATCGGCAGGATCTTCGGCAGCACAATAATAAGAATGGACAAAATAGACGAAGCTTTCGTCCTCAACCCCTGTAAATAAAGGAGATCGCTGCTGAATACTGATATTATTCCAGCCCATGTGCGGCACCTTGAGGCGTTCATCATTCTCCACCATCCCAGAAGGGAAACGAACCACCTTCCCCGGAATCAGCCCCAAACCCTGATGGCAACCAAACTCTTCACTTTCATCGAATAACATCTGCATCCCGACACAAATACCGAGCATCGGCTTACCCGCGTCAATATGCTCCTGTAGCGGTTCAACAAATCCACCATCTCGAAAATGGTTGATACAATCCCGAAAAGCCCCGACACCGGGGAGAACAACTTTATCAGCCGATTTAATATCCTCTGGATCGGCACAGATGCGCACAGCAAAACCGAGGCTTTCAAATGCCTTTGCGACACTGCGTAGGTTGCCCATTTCATAATCAATAATATTAATCATGTTCCATTTGCTCCGGCAGCTGAAAAAAATCAATCTGCTGCGTTATGTTCACCCTTCCCCCTTTCAACGTAGAATTCTACGCTTCAGGGCTCAGGATTTCACAATACCTTGCATCTTAACCTTTTTGAGTTGCCTTTTGAGGTGGTTAACTTATAAATTCAAGACAAGGACAAATACACTTTCTGAACCTATTCCAGCTTGCCCTTGGTTGATAGCACTCCTTGAATCCGAGGATCAAGTCCAGACGCCTCATCCAATGCACGCCCGAAAGCCTTGAAAATCCCCTCGATAATATGGTGGAGATTATCGCCATATGCCAGATTGACATGAATATTCGCCCCGGAGTGGTTACAAAAAGCGACAAAAAATTCAGCAACCAATTCAGTATCAAACTCGCCAACTTTTGCCTTAGGCAGATCAACATTGAACACCAGAAATGGACGCCCAGAAAAATCGATAATGACTGAAGCCAGCGCTTCGTGCATCGGCATGGTGGCGCGACCAAAACGTCTTACCCCGGCCTTGTCCCCCAGCGCCTGTTTGAATGCTTCACCCAGGACAATACCAATATCTTCAACCGTATGATGGGCATCAATTTCAGTATCACCCGTTGCTTTAACGGTCAGATCAAAAAAACCATGCCGAGACAAAGCTGACAGCATATGGTTAAAAAAGGGTACTGGACTTTCAATATGATGTTGTCCGGAACCATCCAGATTCAGCTCAATACTGATATTGGTCTCTTTGGTTTCCCGGTCAATTTTTGCTGTACGTGCCATATGTAAACTCCTTAGCAAAACCGGGACTGTCCCCGCATGGGGGCTGTCCCAGGCTTTTGCGTTGCAAACCACTACTTTTGAAATAATCCGTAAACGTCTGGGACAGCCCCCGGTGGATCTGGGGACAGTCCCGAGTTTACTTAGCAGCTCTGTGCCTCAATGATACAAAAACTATGACTTCTGTAAGCGAATTGATACTGATCTGGCGTGAGCTTCCAGACCTTCCAATTCAGCGAGCTGGATAATTTCATCACCGAGTCGTTGCAGTCCACTTTCTGAAAATGAAATAATACTCGTCTTTTTCACAAAATCGTCCAGAGATAACGGTGAAAAAAAGCGTGCTGTCCCGCCCGTTGGCAAGGTATGATTTGGTCCAGCCAAGTAATCTCCAGCCGCTTCTGGGGTACTATGTCCCATAAATATTGCTCCGGCATAGCGAATCTGAGATAAAATTGCGAACGGATTATCAACCGCCAGTTCAAGGTGCTCAGGTGCAATCCGGTTGGAGAAACTGATCGCTTCAGCTAGATCTTCCGCCAGAATGATGGCGCCGAAATCATCAATTGACTGACGGGCAATCGTTTCACGACTGAGCTGTTGTAATTGCTCTTCAACTTCCACTTGTACCGCGGTTGCCATCTGTTCAGAACTGGTCACCAAAACCGCAGAAGCTAACTCATCATGTTCAGCCTGGGAAAGTAGATCGGCAGCAATATGAGCGGCATTACCGCTGCCGTCATTGATCACCAGAATTTCACTCGGCCCGGCAATCATATCGATATCAACCTGCCCGAAGACCAGTTTCTTCGCTGTTGCAACGTAGATATTGCCTGGTCCGGTAATTTTATCGACCCGTGGAACTGATTCAGTCCCATAGGCCAGCGCTGCAATTGCCTGAGCACCTCCAAGTTTGAAAATCCGATCAACTCCAGCAATCTTTGCCGCTGCCAGAACATAGGAATTAACCTCACCGCCCGGCATTGGCACCACCATAATCACCTCTTTGACACTGGCAACTTTAGCAGGAATAGCGTTCATCAAAACCGAGGAGGGATAGGCCGCCTTGCCTCCCGGAACATAGATACCGACCCGATCAAGGGGGCGCACCATCTGCCCAACCAAAACATCATCCTCATCGGTCGACAGCCAGGTTTCCTGCTTCTGCTTGGCATGGTAATCAGCAATTCGCTCGGCAGCCAGTTGCAATGCCGCGAGTGATTCTGCACTGACCGCCGCCATGGCAGCATCCATTTCATCTGCGCTAACTTCAATATTATCGGCAGTCAAATCAATCCGGTCAAACTTTGCACTCAACTCAAAGAGAGCTGCATCACCACGCTGACGGACAGCAGCGATAATCTCTTTGACCGTTTCCTCGATATTATCAGGAATCTCATCAGCTCGCTGTTCGATCCGCTGAAATTGCCGGGCAAAATCAGGATCACTGAATTTTAAAATCCGCATCATAATAAGCTCCACGGTCTACTGCGAAATTTTAACTTCATCGCCGATCACCTTTTCCAAGCCGTCAATAATTCTGCTGATCCGCTCATGTTTGGTCTTCATACTGGCACGATTAACAATCAATCGGCT
>JAOZQF010000022.1 GCA_029932345.1 Desulfuromusa sp.
GGTACGAACGGCATCAATATAAAGGTTGCCGTCACCACCATTATTGGTCTGTTTCAAAATATGGGTCGGGTGGTGCAGAATTTTGTTCACAATAGCGCAGGTCATTGATTCAATTGCTTTGCGCTCTTTCTCATTCAGTTTATTCAGACTGGACAGAGTCTTTGCCGTTTCGACCTGGCGAACCTGTTCCAGCTGCTGCCGCAGGGCAACAATTGTCGGCTTCACTTCAAGGGTTGAGAGCCAGGTTTGAAACTGACCCACTTCATCATTAATGATGAGTTCAGCTTTGGCCGCTTCTTTCTGCCGTTCCTTCATGTTTGCCTGAACCACACCCTGCAGATCATCGACATCATAGAGATAGATGCTGTCCAATTTATTTGCGGCAGGATCAATATCACGCGGCACCGCAATATCAATCATAAACATCGGCTTATAACGACGATCCTTGCACACCTGCTTGAGCTTCTTTGCATCCAGAACATAATCGGGAGAACCGGTTGAAGAAAGAACAATATCAACCCGATGGAGTTGCTCTTGGAAATTATCAAAATTAACCGCAACCCCACCAAACTCTTCCGCCAGCTTTTCTGCCCGACTGAAAGTTCGATTGGTCACCAGAACCTTGGAAACCCCATTGTTGACAAAATGTTTTGCCGCCAGTTCACACATTTCACCAGCACCGATCAACATGACAGTTTTGTTTTCGAGAGAATCAAAAATCTTTCGGGCAAGTTCAACTGCGGCAAAAGAGACCGAGACGGCATTACTGGCAATAGCGGTTTCAGTCCGCACCCGCTTCGCCACAGAAAATGCCTTGCGCAGAAACCGGTTTAAAATCAAGCCAACAGTTTTGTACTCACAGGCATAACCATAAGCGGTCTTGATCTGACCAAGGATCTGGGGTTCACCGATCATCATCGAATCAAGACTGGAAGCAACCCGCAAAACATGCTGAATGGCATCTGTCCCTTCGAAGTCATAAAGGTGATCCTGCAGTTTTTCCAGGTTCAGCTTGTGGAAATCGGCCAGAAATTGTTTCAGTTCAACAACTGCCGCATCCGGTTGACGGCTGATTGCATAGAGTTCAACCCGATTACAGGTCGAAACAATCACCGCCTCAGAAATCGAGGGAAGACCCAATATCTGCTGCAGGGGTGCTTCCATCGCCGTAGCGGGGAAAGCAACTTTTTCACGTATTTCGACTGGGGCCGTTTTATGACTCAACCCCACGATAACGATATTCATATAGCTATTGACCAAGCTTTAATCATAGGACTGCAAATGCCTCAAAGGTATGATAACCACCAAGCAGCAAATTCACCCCGAGGAAGGTAAACAACAGGAACATAAACGCAATGATGGAAAAAATTGCTGCCTTGCGCCCCCGCCAGCCAATAGTCAGACGACCATGCAACAGCGCCGCATATAAAAACCAGGTTATCAGCGCCCAGGTCTCCTTCGGATCCCAACGCCAGTAAGTTCCCCAGGCCGTATTTGCCCAGAAGGCGCCACTGATAATCCCCAGAGTCATCAACGGAAAACCGATACTTAGACAAGTGTAATTGACCTTATCCAGAGTATCCAGAGAAGGAAGCATCTGGTAGATCCCGGTAAAACGTTTACTTTTCAACATCCGGTTCTGGATCAGATACATCACTCCGGCGCCGAAGGAAAGAGCAAACGCTGCACTACCCAAAAAAGCAAAGGTAATATGGACAGGAAACAGCCAGCTCTTTAAAACCGGGTTGATTTGAACAACAATATGGGGACTAAGAGCACTGGCAACCATCAGTCCAAAAGCCAGAGGAGCCGCAAAGGCTCCCATCACTGACAGACGAAAACGGAGATCCAGCAGCAAAAAAAGTAAAACCAGACACCAGGCGAAGAATGATAACGATTCATGGAGACTGGTAACCGGAACCCCGCCGGCAGTTGAATGCCGGACACCAAAACAAGTGGCATGCAGGACAATCCCAAGGAGTAAAACCCAACGACCAACTTGACCGGCTCGCTGCTGTTTACCTATCATCGAGACCAGATAAAAAATACTCGCAATAAAATAAATCAGAGTGGTGATACCGGATAGCAGAGTCATAGTTTCCGCAATATCCCTTCTGGCTATTAACCTGATCACTTCGGATGAAGACAACTAAACCGATTGATTGTATTTTTCAGAACAAATCCAGTCAACAAGTTTCATGACTTTCGCAATTTAACGCTCAAACAATTCGGCCTCAACCAATTCACACAGCAGATGACCAACGAATTGAGCAAGTTCAATCTGCCGTGGGACAGATTCTGTCGCCAGATTAAGACAGATCCCAACATCGGCACTGCGGAGTGGATCCTTCTGACAATCACTGGAAATTAACGCAACCGTTTGTTCATCCTCAATCACTTCATCACGCAAATTCATTAACGGTGCTGCCGTCGAACCGTCATTAAGGAGGAGGAGAAGATGCTGCTGAGGATTCAAGGCACGGTAGTGACGTACCAAGTGTTGCTCAAACTGCCCTGTTGCCATCATCCGGTGACTCAAAATCGGGTCACTCCCCAGACATATCGCGGGGAGAACCGGACGGTCAAAACCGAGTCTGAAAGAAAACTGGTTGGCCAATTGCTGTGCAACTGGTTGCAATGAATCATTTCCAGCAATCAGAAGTTGCCCCCCTTCAGCAAACAGAGTCCCAAGCCGTTTCGCCAGCTGAACTAATTCATCATTTTGCTCATAACTAAATTTCTCAAACAACCCCACCGTCTGACGGCAGGCTGCGGATATGTGCAACAGCAGTTTTTGCTGATCCATTTTTATCTCCATCAAAAAGCGGGAAAAATAAGTCCTCTCCCTTTAACCTGAATATGATATGAAGCCACATCGCCACTGTCAAGCAAGTCCAGATAAACCGAATACAACTTGATTTTCCCAAAATTTTCTATATATTTGAAACCTTGATATGTCTGAACGTATCTTATATTACAGATTCTACTCAAAATAGGAAAAAGGAGAACCCGATGGCTAGCGAAAAAGTTTTTGCATTCACCGATGCACAGTTTGATGCTGACGTTCTAAAATCTGATATCCCGGTTGTGGTTGACTTCTGGGCAACCTGGTGTGCTCCCTGCAAAGCGATTGCACCGATACTTGACCAACTTGCTGACGAGTATGATGGACGGATCAAGGTTGGTAAAGTTAATGTCGATGAAAACCCTGCAACACCCGGTCAATATGGAGTGCGGGGCATTCCAACCATGATCCTGTTCAAAGATGGGGAAATTGTTGATCAACTGGTTGGTGCCGTACCCAAAAAACAGGTAGAAGCGTTATTACAAAAAGCTCTATAGTCCTCCCAACTAAACAGGCTCCACCGGGAGCCTGTTTAGTTGTCAATCTTTAATCTCATCCAGCTTGGAAGCAATAATACCCCGGTCTTTGCGTGAAACTGCTGGTCCGGCAATTTCGGCCAATATTTTCTGCTTTTCTGCGAGAGCTTGTTGTTTCTGTTCTCTTGCTCTGGTCATATCTTCCCGATAAGTGAGTCTTCCACTTCGCGTCGTATTATACATTAGTGCCGCCGCCTGCCGATATTGTGCCACGGCCCTTTCAACCCGGGGCATCAAATTATCAAGCCACTCTTTTCTCAGTTTCTGCTTTTGTGCAGCATCGTTGACAACATTCTGAAAATCAGCTCCAGAATCCTGTGAATTTTCTTGATCGGCGACAAAACTCAGGTTATCAGAACCTTCTCCCTGAATCGTATTCGTCCGGCCAAGACATTCAGGGGGAAGTGATTGCAGGTTGTCGGTCATGTGCAATTGCCCCTGGTTGTCACGACAGGAGTAGGTCGCTCCCTGTACTGTCACACCTGAAAAAACCACCACCAACAGTAGAAACAAAATTTTCTGCATAAATCCTCCTTAAACAGGAATCCATCAGGCAATAGCAGCCAACCTGATACTGATACTCCCGGGTTGTGCTACTCAACAAAATTCCGGTCAAAAGTTTCTCCGGCTATCAAGCAGGATAGTCACTGGCCCATCATTCACCAGATCAACTTTCATTTCGGCCCGAAACTGCCCCGTATGCACCTTAAGCCCTTGTTCCCTTAACTGATCGACAAAATATTCACAGAGAGGTTCAGCCAGTTCCGGCTCTGCAGCAGCAGAGAATCCTGGCCGTCGACCTTTACGACAATCTGCCAGTAGAGTGAATTGCGAGACAACCAGAACTTCACCGGCACGATCGAGAACGGAAAGGTTCATTTTCTCTGCATCATCCTCAAAAATTCTCAGGTCAGCGGTTTTTTTCGCCAGATATTCTGCTGACTTTTCGTCATCTCCCGTTTCAACACCCAACAAAACCAGCAACCCTGAGCCGATAGCTGCAATTTGCACATCGTTGACAACCACACCAGCACGGCTCACCCGTTGGATAACTGCCCGCATTTCAATCTACCTCCAGCCATTGAGCCAATAGCCTGCCAATATCTGCAGGGCGGGACAACTGTGCATCAAGATAACTATGTTCTTCCTGGACAGATTCTTTCGCGCCAACCAGGACGGTTTTCATCCCAAACTGTTTAGCCGTCTGCAGGTTCTGCAACTGATCTTCCACCATAATACACTGATTACCGGAGAGTGCCAATTTTTGTAAAACCTGCCGATAGGGGTCAGGATTTGGTTTTGGCTGATAATCGGCAATCCGAATATCAAAAATATCGGCAAATATCCCATCCAGTCCAAGAGCAGTGACAACCCGATCGACATGACAGCGTGATCCGTTGGTAAAGACATAGCTTGGCAACCCAAGAGTTTTTAAGGTGTGTCGCAGCTCAGGATCAAGAGAGATCCGGCTGCCGACATCAACTGCATGGACATAATCAAGATAATCTTCCGGGTCAATCGCATGATGACGAACCAGCCCCTGCAAAGTTGCACCGTAGTCCTGCCAATAGCGCCGACGCAAATCATCCACATCGGCTGGAGCAATCTCAACAACCTCCTCCATATAACGATTGATACGGACATCAATCAGGGAAAACAGATCACACTCAACCGGGTAGAGGGTGTTATCCAGATCAAAAAGAACCGCTTTCATACCGATATCTCTCTATTTGGGATCGAAATCACCCTGAAAAACTTCCACGGCGGGACCCGTCATCGTCACCGGACCATCTTCCAACCATTCCAGTTCCAGATCGCCGCCACGCAGATGATTAATAATTTTTCGTTCTGTGCGACCGGTCAATACCCCGGCAACGGTAACTGCTGAAGCACCGGTACCACATGCTAGAGTTTCTCCCGAGCCCCGCTCCCAAGTTCGCTGAATCACCTCTATCGGGCTAAGAATTTGAACAAATTCAACATTAACCCGTTCAGGAAACCAGGGATGATTTTCAATCTGTGGACCAATTTCAGTCACTGGAAACCGCTCAACATCATCAACAAAAATGACAGCATGTGGATTTCCCATAGAGAGACAGGTCACTTCAAACTGCTGATCGCCAACCGCCAAAGAAACTGAAACAGCTTTTTCTGTAGCAGAGCCAGCCATCGGCACATCCCCCCGCTGCAACCCTGGCTTTCCCATATCGACACAAACCTGATTCACCAGGCCGGAAGATCCAACAGACATAGTCAAGAACAAGTTACCGCCACCCGTCTCCACAATCATTTCCAACTTTTCAACCAACCCATGATCATAAGCATACTTGGCAACACAGCGAATTCCATTGCCACACATCTCCCCCTCACTGCCGTCAATATTAAACATTCGCATGCGAACGTCAGCAACTTCAGAAGGAAGAATCAGGATCAAGCCATCTGAACCGATTCCGAATTGTCGGTTACTAACCTGTTGTGCCAAAGTAACAGGATCATCAACTTGCTCCTCAAAACAGTTAATATAGACATAGTCATTCCCTGCCCCATGCATCTTGGTAAACTTCATCCTTCACTCCTGAGAGACAATTGTCATATACTTTTTAATAAACACTCAGCCAAGTATACTACGGTGGATAAACCCATGCTACAGATCATTCAAATCGACGCCAGTGAGATGGATAACTTCTCTTATCTGATTTATTGCCCGGAGACTCTTTGTGCGGCGGTGGTTGACCCATCGCTGCGTCCAGAACTGCTATTGAAGAGAGCAACTATCCTTGGTGTCAGAGTAAAATTACTCCTCAATACCCACGGTCATCAGGATCACATTGCGGGAAATGACGTCATTCTTAAACATACCGATGCCAAATTGGCAGCACATCCGGCAGATCTACCGAATCCAGATATTTCACTAGCAGAAGGGTCGACGCTTAAGTTGGGGAATGGGGAGATTGAAGTGATGCACACCCCGGGACACACCCCGGGATCTGTGGTTTTTAAAACCGGCAAGCAAATTATCACTGGTGATACTCTATTTGTCAGCCGCTGTGGTCGAGCTGATCTTCCGGGCAGTGATGTTACAGCTCTCTATAAAAGTCTACAACGGCTAAAGAATCTACCGGGAGACACCAGAATTTATCCCGGGCATAACTACGGTCCAACAGTCACATCAACCATCAGCTGGGAATTGAGCAACAACGATTATTTAAAATGTTCGAACCTTCAGGAGTTCACCAGGCTCCGCAGTGGAATCTGATAACGACAGGCTGTTTAATTTTCTCCGGAGAGATTCCGTAAATTGACCACCTGCGTTCCCGCCAACCGATCATTCCAGCCACGCCGTTCAGAGTTAGATAGAACCGCTAAATAACCCAGTCCAAAGGGTAACAATTGGAACAGGCCGCCGACACTGCGCAAAAAGGCCTGGGCAAAAGCCAGAGGTTCCCCTTCGGTTGTCTCAACCCGCAATCCGGTCAGCATCTTTCCCGGAGTTTGCCCAACGAGAAAGTGAAACAGGGTAAAATAACCAAAGGCCAGAAAGAAAAGAACCAAAAAATAAGGGACTGAAAGATTAATCAAGGTTTCCAAAGAAGGGAATAACCCAAGCTCCCCCGTAGCCATAGCAGCTTCTGCAGCAACAATAAAACTTATTCCAACAACTGCCAGCAGAATCAAATCACAAATAAAAGCTTTGACACAGGAAAACAACAACGGCGGAGAGATGGCTGCGCTCGCAATGACCTCAGCAGACTGGTCATCTTGAATAACTGGAGCCGCAACACTTGCAATGACCTCAGCGGGAGGTACCGAAGCTTCAACAACAGGCTGATTCGTTGCAACAACCGAATCGGATTGTTCAGCGGGAACAGGAGCAGATACCGCGACCGCTTCTGACTCAAACGCATGGCTTTCCGGCAATTCATCTGGAATCGATGCGGCAGCAGAATCATCTTCGGCAGAAAACAAATCAACAGTTTTTTCAGTGGCAACAAAAGAAGATTGTTGCTCTTCTGGGATATTTTGACGATCTTCCGGAGCCCCCACAAACTGTGGAGACTCCGGTAAGTCAAAAGGGCGTTGGGGGTCCTCCTCAGACCCTGAATCCTCAGGTTCACTTGCTGGATCGTCCTGATCTGGATCGTCAAAAGAGAAACTATCTTCAGTTACAGAAGCACCTGTTTCCTCCTTCGGATCAAAACCGAAATCACTCTCAAGCTCAATTTCATCTCCCGGCGAGTCAAAAGAGAAGTCTTCGCCAGAACCGGCGGCTTCTTCGTCTTGCGCCCCCTTTGGTCCCTCAATCGTCTCTTCAACATCCTCATCTTCCGGAGCCTCTTCAAACAACTCATCGAAAGAGAGATCATCATCCTCCGCGCCGTCACCCATAAAATCAAAACCAAAGTCATCACCATCTGGCTCAGTCATCGCGGATTCAACGTTCAGATCACTCATAGCCGCATCTGTTGCTGCCGCTGCTGTCGCGCCTGTAGCCACCGCTACAGCAACATCCGCAGTGGCACTGTCAAGCTCCGATTCCTTGTCGCCACCGTCAGAGTCCATCTGACCTGGAAACAGAACACTCTTAATTCCAAAGTTCTGTTTAAATTCGACCAAATCTTTGCCGCACTTTTTGCAGCTATCGAGATGGTCAAAACTGTTATAGCCACACTTGGGACATCTCATGATTTTTCCTTTCTCTTATACATGATTTATTCAACCATGCTGACCTGAAGCCAAATCCCCGTAAACATATTGTAAAATCGTCATTATCGCAAGCCCTGCTGTTTCAGTCCGTAAAATTCTGGGGCCAAGACGTACCGCCTGATAGCCCTGATCCATAATCTGCTCTGCCTCTTGTTGGCTGACACCCCCCTCGGGACCAACTACCACAGCAATCTGTTGCGGAAGTTGTTGTGGCAAAATATCGCGCAGAGGCGTCGTACTATCTTCCCAGAGCAGCAGTTTTAAATCAGCCTTGACTGTCGACAAAACCTGAGGCAACGACATCTCTGCCACTAATTGTGGTAAATGGTACTGTCTGCTCTGCCGGGCTGCTTCCTGAACAATCTTTTGCCACCGTTCCAACCGTTTCTGTTTTCGGTCAGACTTCAAAAGCCCGACACTCCGCTCCATCGCCGCCAGATAAAACTGGTTGACCCCAAGTTCGGTCCCTTTCTGCAAAATCAACTCCAACTTGTCCCCCTTTGGCAATCCCTGAATCAATGTCAGGGGACAAACTGGGGGTGGATATTTTTTGACATCTAAGAGTTCAACCTCTGAGTGTTCTTTTAAAATCGACCTGGCAAGCTGACCATTACCATTAAAGAGCTGAAATTCATCTCCCGGTTTTAAGCGTAAAACGGTTTGTAAATGTTTTTTTAACTCTTTCGGCAGACCAATGACAGTTCCGCTACATAATTTTGGTTCTGGCAAATAGAAGCAACGCATTTCAGTTTTGCCGCCGCAATAACAAACAGACCCATTCATCCCGGTAGCGACTGGGAAAAAACTCCAAAGGTAAATCGGCAAATCCGTTACGAACCTGCAACTCTTTTTCCTCTAGAATTCCTGACAGCACCAACCAACCACCCGGGTGTAAGTGATTGAAAAAAGCATCTCTGAGACGGATATTTTCTTCTGCCAGGATATTTGCCACAATGACATCAAATTGTCCGGGAAGCTCCTCTAGAGAATGCTCACTGATTTCTATCTGTTCAATATAGTGATTCTTTTTGATATTCTCACGGGCAACGCGACAAGCAACGGGATCGATATCATTTGCAACAATTTTTTGGTACCCAAGTGCCGCTGCTCCCACTGCCAGGATTCCTGAACCTGTTCCGACATCGAGAATACTTAATGGCGGATCGGGACGATTCCGGAGTTCAGCAATCGCCTCCAGACAAAGTTGCGTAGTACCATGGGTTCCCGTTCCAAAAGCCATTCCCGGATCAATTTCGATCACCACCTCACCGGTTTGCGGCAGGTAATCTTCCCAACTTGGACGGACAACCAATCTGTCACCAATATGAAAAGTTGAAAAGTTCTGCTTCCAATCTTCGGACCAATCCTCCTGCTTAACCAAAGCTCCCGGCTGAATGGTAAAATTTTGATCTTTAAGTATTGGAATAGTGTCAAAAGCAATTTCCAACTCAGAGATAAGCGACTGAAGATCAGCGACAGCACTAAAATAAGCTTTTAAAATGTAGTCCCCTGCAAGATTCAGATCATCTTCAGGGACAACAAAAGTATCCAGTTTGCGCTCCTCAACAACCGTTCCGGAGCAACCATGTTCGCTGAGAACAGCACTGACCAGATCAACAAACTCACCCTTGATCTTCACTTCAATGGCAATCCACTCATCTTTCATGTTTACTAATTAACAGATTCTATCACTTAAGACAACAAAGAATCTAAAAAATACCCATTCATTCGGTGAAAACATCCCTGTTCAGAGCTTAAAAAACTCACTTTGAGACTGAAACAGAGCAGGAAATTGGGGAGAAAGACTATTATCCATAAAAAATAATTAAAGAAAAATTATTATTATCCTTGCACACTTGAATTGTCTCTGTTAAAGTTGTTCAAATTCTCATGAGCCACCGCTAGTAAAAGTGGCTCGATGTACTTTTTACATTCAATAAACTGCTCGCGCTAAATTTACCATCGACGAGCTTAACAAGTATTTCCCCATTAAAGTGCGTCAGGAAAACACCTCCTGACGACAAGAGAACAAAAGGAGACATTCACAATGCGCATCTTGGTCGTTGAAGACGAAAAGAAGGTTGCAAGCTTTATTAAACGGGGCCTGGAAGAAGAGGAATTTGCTGTTGATGTCGCCTACGATGGAGAAGATGGCGTGCAGATGGCGGCAAACGCAACTTACGACCTGATCCTGATGGATGTGATGCTCCCCAAAAAAGATGGGCTGAGTGCCATCAAAGAGATCCGCGATCAAAATATTTCAACGCCAATTCTGTGTCTCACCGCAAAAGATACGGTTGATGATATTGTTTCCGGTCTGGATATCGGCAGTGACGACTACCTGACAAAACCATTTGCTTTTGCTGAATTGATTGCCCGTGTCAGAGCGCTGATCCGTCGAGGCTCTCAAGACCGTGGCGCAGAACTCTATTTTGCCGATTTACGTCTAGATCCAGTGGGTCATAAGGTCTGGCGCGACAACCAGGCGATTGACCTGACATCAAAGGAATATGCATTACTGGAATACTTTATGCGTAGCCCGAATCAGGTTCTCACCAGAACAATGATTGCTGAACACGTCTGGGATTATACCTTCGACTCGTTCACCAATATCATTGATGTCTACGTCAATTATCTGCGGAAAAAAATTGATCGCAACTTTGACAAAAAACTGATCCATACAGTTCGTGGTATTGGCTATGTATTGAAGGAGTCCGATTAATTGCCACGTAGCACCCCTCTGAAACATTGCCTCCTCCACTTCGAATCGGCAGATTCCAGTAGAGGGGGCAATTTTTTTCACCGACCCAACTATTATGGATCCACATGTTAATTATATCTCTATTGGGACTTCTCATTCTGACTGCTTGTATGATTTCACAATACAAGTCCGGGAATACAACTCTCGAAGTGATCAAGCGCTTAACTCAACTGATGGATCAGACCAACTCTGAGCTCTCACCTGCAGAATTTGAAGTTGCGAAGGGTTCTGGATTGGCAGTTACCAAGCTTGCTCACAGCTACAACAGTATGATGGCTCGCCGTGCCAGTAACCTCCGCCGTGCCCGACAGTTTTCAGCCGATGTTACTCACGAGTTACGGACCCCCCTGACCATCCTGCGAGGAGAAACAGAACTTGCACTAAGAAGTAGCAGAGATCAAAAAGAGCTCAGAGCCGTTCTGGAATCTAATCTGGAAGAGGCTCGTCGAATGAGTCACTTGATTGAAGATCTGCTGTTACTATCCAAAAGCGATCTCGGAGAAATTCCGTTAAAAATGGAACCACTTCCCCTCGTTGAACTCATCATCGAACTTCACCAACAGGCACAGTTACTTGCAACAACCAAGAATATAAAAGTTGATCTACTTTATCCGGACCAGCAGATTATTCTGGACGCCGACAATTTACGGTTACGGCAAGTTTTTCTCAACCTGTTGACAAACGCAATAAAATACACCCCTGAAGGGGGCTCAGTTACCATCGAACTCGCCCTGAACGACAATGATGTTGCCATTACGATCAGCGATACAGGCATTGGCATTGACGATGAAAATCTGGATCTCATCTTTGACCGTTTCTACCGGGTCAACAAAACCAACAATCGAAATGATGGCGGTTCAGGATTGGGGCTAGCCATTGTTAAGTGGATTGTCGATGCGCATACCGGATCGATTAGCGTAAGTTCAACCGTCGGTCAGGGGAGCAAATTTACCGTCACTCTCCCTCTCCACAGTGAAACTGAAAGCTGACCCTCTAGTATTGATAAATCATTTAAAAAAATTTGACTTTTTAGGGTTCTCTTTTCTAATCAAGTCATGTATGTTTTAAGTGAGGTCTTTTCGGAGATCTCATGCCCCGAAGACCTACCCCCCCTCCAGGTCTTTGGGGCTCTTTTTATTCTCCCTCCCATTTCAATATAAAAAACGTCTGGGTGCGCATCTGCACAGTGCATGACAAAAGAGGACGTGCTAGATTATTTGAATGCGAATAACTGTCAAACAGCAAGTCCTTCTGGCACCGGCAACAATTCTGGTCCTACTGGTTCTGTTACTTGTGTTTATGCAATGTACCTACTGGAACTTATCTGCCAAGCGGCAGGAAGCTAAAGCGATTGGGACAACCTTTATTGCTCTGGCAGAAGCGGATATGGCGGCCAGACGTCTCCATCTTCTCCTCAGAAGCATGCAACACACCGGGATGGCACCGCCAGAAGACATGGCGCTGGTCTCTGACCTCTATGAGCGGCTACTAGACGCCATCGGGCGGTTAAAACCATTTGGTCCCCTCAAAGAATCGGGCCAGATCCCCCAACTCATAAACCTTGCCGAAGATCTTAATCCGGCGGATAGTCCGCAACCAGAAGAAACTGCAGAGTTTTTTGCCCGCTTCAGAACAGAACTTTCAGCTATTTTCAATATCACCCAGATTCACAGAAACAGACTGCGCCTGGCTCACGAGCAGGACATCACTCAACTGGTCGAACGAACCGCTCTCGTCTCTATGTCGGTTTTGGTTCTGGCCATTCTGCTTGGATTGTTTATTTCTGGCTATTTCAGCCGCCGGATTCTGAACCGGATTCAGTCCCTGTCGCGTAACGCTGTTCAGATTGCCGATGGTAAACTGGAGATACCTCCTGCTCCAGATCATATTCGTGACGAACTGGATACTTTAGCAATATCCATCAACCGGATGACCAAACGGCTGATCCGAGTTGTTGGAACGGAAAAGTTGCTTGAAGGGGCAGAAGAAGAGCGGCGCAGAATTGCCATGGATCTACATGATCAATCACTCTCTGATCTCTCGACCATTTTGCGTGGTTTACAGAATTTATCGGTAGAAACAACAGATAAAGTACTACAGGGGAAAACTGAAAAGTTAGAGGAAGATCTGGAACGGGCGATTGCCAATCTGCGCGACATCATGAATAACCTACACCCACAAACCCTCGACATTCTTGGTCTGGGAGCAGCAATCGAAGCCCACCTGGAGCAATATTGTTATGCAGATAATCTACCTGAATATCACCTTTACATTGATCCACAAGTGAGCGATCTGAACCTAGATCGGTTGAAACAACTAGCCCTCTATCGGATAGCTATCGAGTCCATTCAAAATATCATCAAACATGCCGCAGCAAGCCGTTATGAAATCAATCTAGAAGTGCGGGAAAAAATGCTTATCTTCTCAGCAGAAGATAATGGAATAGGGATGTCCGGCCTGGAAAAGCAGGACAGTGGGCGTGGATTAAATAATATTCGTGAGCGGGCAAAGGCTATCTCCGCTGAAGTCACCTGGAAACCATCACGATTTTCCAGCGGCACCCGTTTTGAACTGACCCTGCGTACTTAAAAGATACCGATTTAAAATATCAGAATGATACAACATAAATTTCGGTATGAGAGCCCCGTTGAATGAAATAGAGGAGAGAGATATGCAACCCCTGGATATCCTTATCGCTGAAGACAATCCAAAAGATTTTGAATTTCTCAAATTGTTACTCGATGAATGGGACGAGCCGATCAATGTTACTCGAGCTTCCAATGGCAGTAGCGCATTGGAAATAGGGTTATCTCGTAGTAATCCTCTGGTCATCAGCGATATTCAAATGCCAGAAATGAATGGGATTGATTTTGCCAAAAAACTCTGGGAACAACAGCCACAGGCACGAATCGTTTTCTGGAGTCAATTCAAAGATGAGATGTACATCCGGGCTCTGGTTAAAATCGTCCCCCCGGAAACTGTCTATGGTTACATTCTGAAATCGAGTCCCAGAGAACGGATCTCCTCTGCAATTCATACCGTGCTACTGGATGAACAATGTTGGATTGCCCCGGAAGTACGCAAAGTTCAAGGGCGGGCAGGACACAGTTTAACCGCCCTTTCCGATATTGAATATGAAGCGCTTCTTGATATCTCGCTGGGCCTGACCGACAATCTCATTGCCCAACGCCGTTATCTGTCGCGACGTGGAGTACAGAGCCGACTCAACTCCCTCTACAACAAACTCGCTATTGATCAGGAACAGTTCCAGAGTGAGAAGATTGGTGAGTCATTCAATCTGCGCAACCGTGCCGTTGCCGTCTCCATTGCCCGGGGACTGATTAATTCCTTTGAGATGGAGAGTGAGGAGAAAGAGTTTCAGATTTGGTTTAAACGCTTTCGGCGGACCCATAAAACCAGAGAGTAACCAACTGGTCTGACCTCTGGTGATAATAACTTTCCTCAAGTTTCTGCACAGCACACACCTGTCTCCAGGAGGCTGGTTTAAAGTAAATTTCCAACCCCTCTTCTTGTCTTAAACCTGTTGTCATGATAAAAGGTCTTACCACAAACAATGGAGAACTTTATGACCACAGTATTCAAACCAATTCGTCCAAAAAAACTCTCTGAAGAGATTGTCAACCAGATCAAAGATTTGATTTCCCGGGGAGATCTTGGCCCGGGGCAAAGGATTCCTTCAGAACGAGATCTGGCAACTTTTTTAGGGGTGAGTCGCCCCTCAGTCAGAGAAGCTATTATGGTTCTTGAAGCGATGGGTTTTCTTGAGTCACGTCAAGGCGGCGGTACGTTTGTCCGCTCACTGGCCGATGTCACCATGGCCGACCCACTCGCCAATATGGTTGAACGACGCGATCCGCGGATGCTACATGCATTAGCTGAAGTGCGTTTAGGGTTGGAAACCTGGTCTGCATATCTGGCCGCCAAGCGAGCTGAAAAACCGGAACTTGACCGACTGCGCGAACTCTACTCCATCATGGAAGAACAAGCTCAAAAAGGGGGCTGGGATCCAGAGATAGATTTTCAGTTCCACCTGGCTATCACCGCAGCAAGCCATAACACCCTGCAGGTGCATATTATTAATACTGTCCAAAAATTATTTCAGACCACCATCATGGTTGCTCTAGGAGAATTTTACAGCAAAGAAGGCTACATCGATCTGCTACTCAACCATCATCGGGAAATCCTTGAAGCGATTGAAGACCGTGATCCAGAGCGAGCCCGCGACTGGATGCAAAAGCACCTGACTCTGGTTGAGGAAAAGTTGGCACTATTCCTACAGAAAGAACAACCCGATTCAGCCTGATTTTTATATTCCAACCCGCAGACTCTCCACTGGAGAGTTCGATCCTCGACAGTTCCCAATAACAAGGACTTTCATCCCGATGGAACAACTCTACCAGGCCACGCTAGAAAAATGGGGAGAAGAGGCACAGTACGATCAAGCAGTTGAAGAATGTGCCGAACTGATTGCAGCACTCAAACATTTTCGCCGGGGTAAGGTTGACCAACAAGCCGTTATCGATGAACTCGCCGATGTCACCCTGATGTTAGGACAGTTAACCTGGATGTTTGGCGCTGATGCGGTAGAAAAATCGGTACAAAAAAAACTTGAAAAGCTCAGCAGGCTACTCGAATCACCCGATCAGCAACAGGAGGAACCAGAGGATGGATAAAAATAATCACATTGTTAATTTTCTGGAATTTCTCAAACCACAAATCGGACAGGAGATCCACGTTGGCCCGTGGTTACAAATTGATCAGCAGCGTATCGACCAGTTTGCGGCGGTCACCGGTGACCAACAATGGATTCACATTGATCCCGAACGGGCAAAGAGGGAATCACCCTACGGAACAACTGTTGCCCACGGCTATTTGACCTTGTCGCTGCTCCCATATTTAACGGAGAGCAATCATCCTGACTTCTTCCAAAAAAATTACCCAGGAATGAAATACCGAGTGAATTACGGCTTGAATCGAGTCCGATTTCCCGCACCCGTCAAAGTCGGAGCAAAAATTCGAGCCAGAACAACCATCCAATCGGCCGAAAAGGTCAAAAATGGGGTACAGATTTGTTATCTGATCACTATTGATATTGATGGGGATGAAAAACCAGCCTGCAGTGCAGAATATCTGGCGAGACTTTATCCTTAAAGTCAAATCCTCAGCGTCTCTCCGTTAAAAATTACTTTTTTACCAACGCATAGATCGCCGCATAAACGGCATGGGGATCTATACCGTTTACCGCAGCAATTTTCTTCATCGCTTGGCCTGGTTCAGCAACAATATTCTGCTCCGCAAGACCCTGAACAATGGCATCAGGATTCAACTGATACATCTGACAGATTTGCAATAAAGTCCGGTTGCCGGTACCACCCGGAGCTTCTTCCGGCATTTCAGCCGCTGAACTCCTATTCTCCGGCTTCATGACTGCATAAATCTGTTGCGGCGATATCCCGTTTGCGTAAGCAATGGCCTCCATGGTCTGAGCAGAAGAGTCAACCTTGATTCCGGCCGCTTTGAGCTTTACCAAACTTTCATCCAGATCAACTTTTACCTTATAAGCAAAATCAGCCAACGGTGACAGCTCGGCATGGCCATAAGGGGGTTCACCGTAGACAAGGTTTGCTCTGTCAGTAATTGCATCGCCAAGGTTAATAATCGAACTCATCGGTGGAACCCCTGCCAGAGTACCAAAAAAAACTATCAGGGTTACGACCAGAGACACATTGAAATCTGGGGTAAAAATCCGCAGTTGCTTTGATCTGTTTTTCAGATAGCTGATCATCGGCTTCCAATTGTAATAAACATGCAACAGGATCGATATCAGCAACAGAAAACCAAGGTTAATATGTACAGAGCCCCAATCCTCTTTACTTAAAGACCAGAGCCGATAGCCAGCCCAGTAGGCAACCCGGCCGGAGGGGACAATATATAAAATAATACTGGTGACCATCAGCAGAACAAAAGAGATCAAAGCGGTCAACGAAGTGATTTTGCGCATATTCATCATCTGTAATCTCCTCTATGGTCGCTATTTCCATAGAAATATAGCAAGAACTGAATATTATTTGCGTTAAGTTTTGTGAAGATTTGTTGGCTGAATTTTCCCACCACAGCGGTTATGAGTATAGCTTCGGTTTCTGTTCAAGCGTCTGACCCGATGAAATTCAGCACCACATTTCTGACAAACCGCGACCAGCTTTAAACGCTTTTGATGGAGTTGTCTCACCGCAGGACTCTCACCGCGACATTGGGGTGAAATCCCGAGTTCCTTCGCCCAAATCTTCCAGGAAGACCCATGAGCCCGCTGATAAGATTGGTACCCCTTTTTTCGGCTTAAATGATCGCAAGCGTGGGCAACCTCATGGAGAAATGTCTGTTTCAGGTTATCCGGTTCCTGGGCAAATTGGAGCCGAATACAGACAGGCTTTTCACCCATGGAAACATAAGCTCCTAACCTTCGGGTTGCGCTGCTTTTCTGGATGGGGATTTGTCCTGTTTTTTCAAGGAGGACAGAAGCTGATTCTCCTGTAAGAATGGTATTGACAGCTTTTTCTATTTGTTGCCATAGACACAATTCATCGGCAATTTGTTTTACGGTCATAAAAATCCTGGATTGAAGAGGAAAAAAGCAAATCCACAATCGTCCTCACGCTCGTTCGTTGCACTCACTTAAGACACAAAGCCACGGAGAAAACCTTAGATTCGGGTTTTAAACCTGACATTATGATCTTGTTTTTGACTTTCTTTGTGACTTTGTGGCTTTGTGTGAGAAAAAGATTGTGTTTTTGTCCGCAATTGTCCGCATGTGTCTGAGGTCAACAACAGATTTTGGTAGTACCGTTATTCACAATTATCTGCAATGATAAACAGTATGGTGGATGAAAAACAACTTGAAATTGAACAACTGGACTGGGTTCCGATCCCCCCGGGGCTAAAAGATGGCTTATGGGATCAGAATATCTCGAAACGGAAGCTTAAGACCTGGGTGTTGGTTCTTCAATCACGAAGAATCCCATGTCGCAGTGAAAAAATTGACCAGAAATTTCAACTCTTAGTCCCCGTAGATCAATACCAAAATGCCTGCCAGGAATTACAACAATATGAAACCGAAAACCATGACTGGCCGCCTCCCCCACCAATGGAACGAAAGCTCCAGGAGAATACAGCTTCAACCATCTGGATATTCATCTTTCTGGCACTTTTCTACAATGTGACTCAACAGCAAATCAACCTGTTCGAACATCTCCCCATCAATTGGCTGGAACTTGGCAATGCCCACGCAGAAAAAATTCTTCACGGTCAGTG
>JAOZQF010000116.1 GCA_029932345.1 Desulfuromusa sp.
AAAAAGTGGGCGCAGCAAACAACCCTTTGTCTGTTTCCCTTGTGGAGGGATCGAGAAAAATGGAGCGGAGCAACAAATCATCGATCTTCTTGCTGAGGTGGGTGGAGGGACTCTGTTTTTTGATGAAATTCAAGATCTGGATCTTGACTCGCAGAGAGTGTTGCAAAAAAATATAGGCACCCTGATTGAGCAGAAGAGATTCCGAGTGATTACAGCAACCAGTACAAACTTGTATAATCTGGTCCGAAAAGGAGAATTTTCTGCTGAACTCCTGGCTATTTTGCAGGGTTGTTATATAGAGTTGTTGCCGCTGCGGGAGCGAAAAGATGAGATTGAAGCGCTGGTGACTTTCTATGTTGAACAGATTTGTCAACGTCGTGGGTTGGAATCTAAACAGATCTCTCCAGAGGTGATGCGGATACTTGAAGCTTATAACTGGCCGGGCAATATCCGAGAACTGGTCAACACCTTGGAACAGCTGCTAAGCATGGCACAAGAAAAGAAAACCCTCTTTGCCAAGGATCTCCCTGCTCATATTCGTATTCAAACAATAAAATCTTCAGCGGCGCAAAAAAAAGGTTTGTAACTTCCGAGAGATGTCGCATCGAACCATGTCAGTTTATTCTAAAGTGACAGCACTACAACTCCAAATATGATCAGGGCGCTTGAAAGCGTCTTTGATTATCCCTTTGACTTTATTTCCCTCCACTCTTCTCCTTAAACAAAATCATTGTTTTCCATTGTTAAATTTCCTGTTGGATAGGAATACTCCTTTCGGACAGGAAATTTCCTGAGAAGTTTTGACCTATAAAAGTGGGATGCCTTCCTGCATATTTGTTTAACTATCTGATTATAATGACTAAAAAAATATTTCTGGAGGTTTTTAGAACTTGGCATATAGGTTGCTATATACATAAGTCAATACTAGCAGCCTGTCGGACTATCAATGAACTGGCTGCAAATTCGTCTGTTTGGCCCATATTTCAGCTCCTTTTCGACCAATAGCTAAGGCTATTACTCTCAAATGAGCCAAAATCTGATCTCAAACGACCAAATTTTCGCTTCAGCCCAGATAGTCCGACAGACTGCTAGAAACCATTTTTTTGGGAGGACGTCATGAAGGCACGAAAATTATTGATAGCTGACGGAGATAAAGCTGCACGTAAGCAGATGGCCAAATTCTTTGAAAATTCACACTACGAAGTTGAGACCACCGCTTCAGCTGCTTATGCGATTGCTAAAATAGTTCAGAAGCATGAACCGCTGGTTATTCTGGGTGATTCATTTGAAGAGAAAATTGCAGCGGTTGATGTTATTGCCCTGATGCGCAAGTGCAATAAAAATCTCCGGATTATTCTGGTTTCAGATGACAGCTCCCTGGAAACCTTGAAGCGGATTCGTGAAGATGGAATTTTCTACCATGCTTTGAAGCCGCATAGCCAAGAAGATAACGAAGAGCTACGTGCCGCAGTGGAATGTGCTGTACAGGCTTACTAGTCGATAACGAATAGCTTAATACGACGATATAGATAAATTTATAAAAGGAGTTCATCATGAAAAAATTAACCCAACTTGGTCTTTCCGCAATCCTGCTTCTCAGCACAGTTCTCCCTGCTTTTGCTGCAACCGGGGCAAGAGAAGACAACAGTATGACTTTGGTTTATCTGTTCTTAGGGGTCTGTGGCTTGATTATCTTTCTCCAGCTTATTCCGGTTTTTGCTCTGGGATATGGCGTGATTAAGGGTGTTTTCGGTCAGAAAAAAGAACAAACCAGTTAAAAACAAAAAAAGAGCTACTTAATTAGGCGGATCGGTTCTGAAAAGGATCGATCCGTTTTTTAGTTTTCACCCTGCAAAATCATATCCCACTCAGGCACTTCAAAAAAAGCCCCCTCATCCGACCTGCGGCCACCTTCTCCCTCATGGAGAAGGAATTTGTTTTCGCTATGAAGAAGAATCTATTCTGATAGCTCAGGAATATTCCTGCGGAACAGGAATATTCTTGTCCGGGAAAAGCTGCCACCCTGGAGGAAAACCTATAACTATTCGATATTATTTGCTTTTATTTTTTTATCGGACTTGGCACGGCTGATGCTATATGTAAATAGCAACAACGAAAGATCAAACAAATAGACGGAGGCGACAATGGGATACGACAAAGCTGAAACAGCACAAAATACAAAATCAAACACCGAAAACAGTGTTCAAAACCATAGCTTGATGAGTTTGACACTCTTTCTGTTGATCAGCATCTGTGCCTTCACATTTAAAGACTTCAATTTATTTGCAGCCGCATCTGAGCCAGTTCGCCAGATCCTCGGTTATCCACCCCCAGCCTATTTGATCAGTGTTGCCCTGGCTGTTTACTGTTTCTCTTCAGCCATCCTCACCTTAACCGCCATGGCTAACGATGCCCAACCGACCCAAAAGTGGAATCACCTCGGTTATCGCTCCGCCTTCTTTATCTTCTACTGCTTCTCCGGCGCCATCGCTGCCAACTTCCTCCCCGTCCTGCTGGTTGGAATATGTCTGTACGGCCTGGATCTGGGTCATATCTGGCTCTACAGCGCTAAAGTGAATCATGAGGAAAAAGGGCTGTTGGGAAAATCATAATCAGCTGAGAATTAAGGAGTCTATGATGAATAGAAAAAGTATCTACAGGTTGTTGGTGGTTGTCATGGCATTAAGCACAGCTGGCATCTTTATCCTTTCTGATCTTGGGTTGGGACTTACGCCCCTGACAAAGTTCTTTGTAATTTTCTCTGGTCTAATTATTGGTATGCAGAGTATTCCAGCATTTATTGGCATGCTTAGCGGGGCGGCAACCAGGGAATTATCACTTGTCAAAACGCCACTCACCAAAACTGGAGATAATAATATGAAAGCAAGAAAAATATTGATCGCTGATAAAGATCGCGCGGCCCGGGAAAAGTTGGCTGAGCTTTTTGAAAACTCACACTTTGAGGTTGAGACGACCGCTTCTGCAGCATATGCGATCGCAAAAATAGTCCAGAAGAATGAGCCGATCGTCATTCTGGGAGACTCCTTCGAAGAGAAAATCGCCTCGGTTGATGTTATTGCCCTGATGCGTAAGTGTAATAAAGATCTGCGAATCATCCTGGTGTCAGACGATAGTTCTTTGGAAACTTTACGGCGGATCCGAGAAGATGGAATTTTCTTCCACGCATTGAGACCACACAATCAGGAAGATAACGAGGAATTACGTTCCGCGGTGGAATGTGCTGTTGAAAGTTTTCAGCCAGCAATGAACTGATTAAGGTACGATTTATTTAATTCAGAAAAGGAGCTTATCATGAAAAAAATAGCTAAATACAGTCTACCTGGTATCGTATTTCTGTCCACTATCGTTCCCGCTTTAGCTGAAACTGGAGCCAGAACAGACAATAGTATGATGTTGGTCTACTTGTTCCTAGGTGTCTGTGGGTTGATCATCTTTCTCCAGCTTATCCCGGTTTTTGCTCTGGGTCTTGGTATAATCAAGGGTTTTTTTAGTGGGGAAAAGGAAGATATAAAGCCCCTTAAACACTGAACCAGTAGTATTCTTAATAAACTCACAGGCCGGGAATATGCCGTTTGCTTTAGGGACTGGATAGCGCTGAATTAAAAAAGAGATGGGAGAGACATCTCTTTTTTGTGCTTTTTGGTTTTTTATGTTATCAATGGTATTGAAAATTATTTTCAGGGTTTGTTTTGTAGTTTTTAACATGGGTATTTTCTCTTTAACGTAAACCGCTCAATTAAAGGGTAAGTAGATGAAAATGGATTGTCGTATTCTATGGAGTTTTTTATTGCTCATGGCCCTTGCTGTCCCACTATCAGCGAGTGCGATGGAGATGGATGATTGCCTGGACTGCCATGGTGAAGTTGATGAAGTTGGCGAAGATCTGTTTATCGATGGCGATAAATTCCTTCCGACCGAGCATGCTGATATGGGCTGCGTCACTTGTCATGAATCTGTCACCGACGAACATCCAGACGATGGCGAGGCTGTTACCAGCGCAGATTGTCTCGATTGTCATGAGGAGCTCGGAGGTCAATACATGGCGACGGCCCACGCAGAAAATGCCGTTTGCAGTGATTGCCACAATCCTCACCAGGTTCATGGAATTGAATCTGTCTCTGGCCCGGACATGAATCAGCAGTGTAGCCAGTGTCATGACAGTATTGAGGTTATGGACAGCCATGCCGAATGGTTGCCGCAGGCCAGTCTCCATATTTCCAAGCTTCCCTGTATCACCTGCCACACCTCGGCAGAGGGTTATGTCATTGTTTTAAATATTACCCAGAAGCAGAAAAAATCAGAAGGACTGAAAGGTTACAGTTTTTCCAATTATGCTGATTTAAAAGAGTATGCGGGCGAAAAAGAGATACAGAGCCTCATTGATATTGACGGTGACAATCATATCTCCCTGGCTGAATTACGTACTTTCAATCGTAATCCAGCCTATAAATCTCTGCACCTGAGTGGAACGATGGTTCCGGGCGAAATTTCACACGATCTGACCACGCTGGATAATCGCTATGATTGTACCTTTTGCCATGCGTCCGGTCCGGGCAGTATGCAGACCAGTTTCCTTGCCTTGCCGACCGAGGGGGGGATTTACCAGCGGATGACCGTTGAAGATGGTGCAATGCTTGATACTCTATACGGAACACCCAATTTTTACATGACTGGAAGTACCCGTAGTGCCACGATGAACATCATTGGCTTGATCATCATCTGCGGTGGATTCATCATGCCGATTGGCCATGGAACTCTGCGTTTCTTGACCCGTAAAAACAGACAACATTAAGGGGATTAATCATGGCTGAAGAACACCAAGATCAAATTTATTTACAACCGATACCGGTTAGGATCTGGCACTGGCTGAATGCCTTTGGGATTATTACCCTGACGGTTTCTGGTGCGCAGATTCGTTTCCCGGATTATATTTCCATATGTGGCAGCTATAAATCGGCAATCTATCTCCATAACACTGCCGGATTTGTGGTGGCGATCTCTTTTTCCCTATGGTTTTTCTACTATACTTTTGTCGCTCGAACCATGGCAAATCTGTATGTGCCAAAGATGGAAGATATGAAGAGCGGTATTTTAAAGCAAGTAAAGTT
>JAOZQF010000117.1 GCA_029932345.1 Desulfuromusa sp.
GATAAAGACCACTCCCATCATGGTAAATCGGACTGGTTTTCCCATGCATCAAACGGTCTGCCCGCACCACCTTGCCACCAAAAGCTTCGGTAATCGCCTGATGGCCAAGACAGATCCCCAGAAGTGGAATTTTACCGGCGAACTGTTGAATTGCCGCCACCGAAATCCCCGCCTCTTTGGGGGTTCGTGGTCCGGGGGAGATCACCAGACGATCAGGAGCCAGTTGCTCAATATCCTCTAGAGTTAATTTATCGTTTCTGATGACTTTAACCTCTTCACCAAGTTCAAGAAAGTATTGAACTAAGTTATAGGTAAATGAGTCATAATTATCGATCATTAGTAGCATGGAATTGGATATCCTATACGAGTCCGCGGTTGGCCATTTCGATGGCACGTTTGACGCCACGGGCTTTATTTAAAGTTTCCTGATATTCCATTTCGGGATCACTGTCGGCGACAACTCCTGCGCCAGCCTGTAAATAAAATTTATCTTTCTCGATCTGCAAGGTCCGGATTGCAATCGCCAGATCCATATTGCCGCTGAAAGAAAAATAGCCGACCGCACCACCATAAACTTCACGGCGTACCGGCTCCAGCTCGTCAATAATCTCCATCGCCCGGATCTTTGGTGATCCTGACAGAGTCCCGGCGGGAAATGCCGCACGAAACACATCAAAACAATCCAACTCGGGGCGCAATTGTCCGCGGACATTGGAGACAATATGCATCACGTGGGAGTAACGCTCAACCACCATCAGTTCACTCACCTCAACGGTTCCACCGACAGCAACCCGACCGACATCATTACGCCCGAGATCAACCAGCATAATATGTTCGGCCCGCTCTTTTGGATCGGCGAGAAGTTGCTGTTCCAGAGCCAGGTCTTCGGCGGGAGTTTTGCCCCGGGGGAGCGTTCCGGCAATCGGTCGAACATCAACCTGATCGCCCTCCTTGCGGACCAGAACCTCAGGGGATGCGCCAACCACGATCGAGTCACCAAAGCGGAGAAAAAACATGTAAGGGGATGGATTGATCGTCCGCAGGGCCCGGTAAATATTAAAGGGATCACTCTGCAGTTGCCCGGAAAAGCGCTGCGAAATGACCACCTGAAAGATGTCACCGGCACGGATATACTCTTTACAGCGCTCTACCGCAGACTTGAAATCATCTCGACTGAAGTTTGCATCAAGTTTCTGACGACCGTCTCCGCTTGCCCCCTCTTCCCGATAAGAGAGCGGTTGTTGCAATTGGGTCAACATCTGCTCAATCTGCTGCTGGGCTCGTTGATACCCGGTTGCAGGATCTTCACCTTCCTGTAAATGGACATTACACACCAGTTTGATCTTCTGCCGCATATTATCAAAGATCAGTAACCGCTCGGTAAACATGAAGCAAGCGTCCCACCCGTTAATCTCACGGGGGTTGGTATCGGGAAGTTCTTCGATGAAGCGAACCATATCGTAACTGAGATAACCGACCGCACCACCAAAAAAACGGGGCAACCCTGCCACTTCGACCGGTTGATAAACAGCCATCAAGTCCCGCAACTTTCGCAGCGGATCTTCAACCTCACCCGACTCTTCTATATTGCCGGCATAACAAACTTCATAATAGTGATCCCGACAACGAAATACTCTGGCCGGGCCACTGCCGAGAAAAGAGTAACGGGCCCACTTCTCTCCGCCCTCGATGGATTCGAGCAGAAAAGCGGTTTGACCATCATCAATCTTACGAAAAGCGGAAACCGGTGTTTCCATATCCGCAAGAATTTCACGGTAAACCGGGATGAGGTTGCCTTGCTGTGTCAGCTGCTGAAACTCATTTGCAGAGGGGAGATACATAGGAAATATAAACCTTTGTAGAAATGGAATTTTTAACAATATCAAAGAAACAAGGTCAAGTAAACCCACCTCCCGATACGCAAAATCAGCAGTCGATTTCTCATTACAATTCGCAAAGCCCGACAACCATCTGGAGGTCAACATTTTTATCCTGCAGAAGGGATATAACAATTTTTGACAAACAACTCTGGTGGGGGTGATCGACACATCCAACTGTCAGACATAAACGCTTCAGCAGAAAGAAATGGGCTCTTTCAGACATTTAACGGTTAAATGATCAAATTCTGGTGTTTTTGAAAGGGGAAAAATAAAACTTTTTGAATTTTTTTAAACAGTGTTATACCGTATACCATTAGATTACTATTTTAGTTATTTAGTTATATTTTCAGCTATTTATAGTTGAACATTAAAATTTCCAACCCAACCGCCACCCCCCTCCAAAAGGGGTCAAACGAAAAAGCGTATTGACAACTATATAACAGCGTATTATTGTCCCACCACTAACTGATACCAGAACGGTTAAAAGTTATTAAAATGAATATCCGGTTTATAATTCACGACAACCTAATTTAGGTACGGGATACGATGCCAAGCAGAGAGAAAGACTCCTATAACATCAGGTCAGTTGAGAATGCTCTGCATCTATTGGAAGCCCTGGCAGATGAAGAAAACAAATGCAGTCTTGCACAATTAAGTCAACGCCTGGATATGACCAAAGCAAGCCTGTTCAGGCTGATGGCAACTTTTGAAAATCATGGTTATGTAGAACGGGGACAGGTTTCAGGAGAATATCAACTGGGGCTAGCCGCCTTCGAAGTCAGTCAGAAGCTCCTTTCAAAAATGACCCTGTTACGCAAAGCTCGGCCAGCTATGGCTCAGTTGGTTCGTCAGTGTAATGAGACCGTTTATTTAGCGGTTCAACGACATCATGAGGTTCTTTTTCTGGAAATGATGGACAACGACCAGAAGGTCAAAGTTGTCCCCCTGACCAGTCAACGTTTTCCGTTGCAGGATTGTGCAGCGGGGAAAGTTTTTCTGGCATTTGACGAGACCAACATGCAGCTGCTGGCAAACCACCCTCATTTGGAAAATGAGATCAATCAGTGCCGAAAGCAGCGCTACTGCATTGACCACAATGGTGTCGGCGAGGGGAGTACCTGTATGGCAATCCCCCTGTTTAACGCAGACAAGAACATTACCGGCTGCCTGGCATTGATTACCCCCAGCTTTCGCACTGATGAAGACCGGGTCAACAAAGAACTGCTGCCGGCTCTCAAAGCGGCAGGCGAAATGATTTCAGCGCAACTCGGTTATAATGCCTATGTTCACAGGAGAACAGCTTGATCACTATTAGTAATTTTTTTGCAGCACGTTTTTTTATCTTGCAACTTGGAAACATGAATGACAAACCTTTGAAAGGAGGCAACTAAAAAAGTTGGCAATACCCGGGCAGAAAATCAGCCCAAAGATTCAAAACATGTTTAGTTTTAAAGAGAAGCATCCATCTTTTATTGTAGGGAGGTATTTTTTATGAGCACAGAAAACAGTAGTGTAGCTTATTGGAAAGAAACAATAGCCCTAGTCAGGAACATGCTGATCATCTGGTTTGTCGTGTCATACGGCTGTGGCATCCTGTTTGCTCCAGCACTGAACAGCATTCATCTTGGTGGCTACCCGTTGGGATTCTGGTTCGCCCAGCAAGGCTCAATCTATGCTTTCATCGCCCTCATTTTCTACTATGCTAGAGCAATGGGTAAACTCGATGAAAAATATGACGTTCACGAAGACTAGGGAGGAACTATAATTATGGGTTTACAAACAATGACATATCTCGTTGTCGGTCTCACCTTTGCCCTCTATATCGGCATTGCAGTGTGGGCCCGTGCGGGAAGTACAAGTGAATTTTATTCTGCTGGCGGAAATGTCAGTCCAGTAGTTAACGGTATGGCAATCGGTGCTGACTGGATGTCGGCAGCTTCCTTTATCTCCATGGCCGGCCTCATCGCTAACATGGGTTTTGGTGGCGGTCTGTTCCTGATGGGCTGGACCGGTGGTTATGTTCTGCTGGCAATGCTGTTGGCACCTTACCTGCGTAAGTTTGGTAAGTTTACGGTTCCTTCCTTTATGGCAGCCCGTTACTACTCCAGTGGTGCCGCTCTGGTTGGTGTTCTCTGCCTGTTGGCAGCATCCCTGACCTACATCATCGGCCAGATGACTGGTGTTGGAGTTGCTTTCTCCCGTTTCCTCGGTGTTTCTAACTCAACTGGTGTTTACATCGGTATGGGAATCGTCTTCATGTATGCCGTTTTCGGCGGCATGAAAGGGATCACCTACACCCAGGTCGCTCAGTACTGTGTTCTGATCTGTGCCTACACCGTTCCAGCTATCTTTATCTCGATGCAACTGACTGGCAACCCGATTCCACAACTTGGCCTCGGTTCCGGATTTGTTGGTACCGACATGTCCCTGCTGGCTAAACTTGATCACGTTGTTACCGATCTTGGTTTTGGTAAATATACCACCCAGATGCCCGGTAGCATGCTCAACATGTTTGTTTACACCGTATCACTGATGATCGGTACTGCTGGCCTGCCACACGTTATCATGCGTTTCTTCACCGTTGCTACGGTTAAGGATGCCCGTTATTCAGCTGGTTATGCACTGATCTTTATCGCTCTCCTCTACACCGTCGCCCCTTCTGTTGCTGCCATGGCTCGTTTGAACCTGCACGCAACCGTCAACAAAGCGGTTATGCAAGCAGATGGTGACGTGTTCGCACCTGAAAACAGTATTGTTTATGAGACTCGTCCCGACTGGATGAAACGTTGGGAAGTCACCGGTCTGTTGAAATTTAAAGATCTCAATGGTGATGGCCGGATTCAGTACTACAACGCCAAATCCAAAGATGCCGATTTCCAGGCTAAAGTAGCAGCTGCTGGTTGGAAAGGTAGTGAGCTTTCAGTTAACCGCGACATCATGGTTCTGGCCAACCCGGAAATTGCCATGCTGCCAAACTGGGTTATTGCCCTGGTTGCTGCTGGTGGTCTCGCTGCGGCATTGTCAACGGCAGCCGGTCTGCTGCTGGCAATCTCCTCCGCTATCTCTCACGACCTGTTTAAAGGGATCTGGTTCAGAGATATGAGTGAGAGTCAAGAACTGTTGGCTGGCAAGATCGCCATGGCATGTTCTATCGTTGTTGCTGGTTATCTGGGTCTGAATCCTCCGGGATTCGCCGCTGGTACCGTGGCTATCGCCTTTGGTCTGGCTGCCAGTTCAATCT
>JAOZQF010000118.1 GCA_029932345.1 Desulfuromusa sp.
AGGGAGAAAATGCCGCACTGAATATGCTGGGGATAGAATGCCGCTATCAGGGGAGTCTTAAAAATAATATCACCGAAATTTTCGGTATTGAGGTTGCTGCCGTTGGCTATTGTCAGGACGATGTTGCCGAGATTATCAGCAGTTGGAATAGCATAACCGGGCGTTTCCGCCGGGTATTCCTCGACGAACAGCAACGTGTGGTTGGTGCAAATATGGTTGGAGAAACCAACGATGCTGGCCTCTACTATCAATTGGTTAGCACCCGGAGTGTTTTCCCGGGCAAACAAATGCTGACCGGTACCGCAACCTACGCTCAGGTGCAGTTCCATCTCGATTCCTGAGGCCACAACAATGATCAAGATTCAATTTTACAGTCTGATCCGATTATTATTAAAACGGGAACAGTTTGAGCTGCCCACCAGCGACAACGAGAACGTCGGACAACTGCTACAACGCCTGCAGCAACAGATAGCAACACCATTTTTACACAAATTACTGGATGAAAAAGGTGAGCCGATCCTCGGAACCATCATCATGATTAATCGGCGTAATATTCATCATCTCGAAAAGTTGGAAACCCCCATCCATGATGGTGATGTGATTGCCCTTTTCCCTCCCGGTGCCGGGGGCTAAGTGTCGGCAGCAGGACGCTATAGCCGACAGATTCTCCACTGGGGAGAGGAGCGGCAACAACAGCTTGAAGCAGCAACAGTACTGATTGCCGGAGTTGGTGGCTTGGGAGCAACCGTCAGCCAGTTGCTGACCCGGGCTGGAATTGGCAAACTCTACCTTATTGATGATGGGCTGGTTAACTGGCCCGATCTCAATCGGCAGACTCTTTACAGTGAAACTGATATTGGGCAACCCAAACTTGCGATCGCCAAGCAACGGTTGCAACAGATCAACAGCAATGTCAAAATTGAGCTGCTGCCAAAACGGATCGCTCACTCCTTCCGGCCTCCTGCTGACGTTTCCATTATTGCCGATTGTCTCGATAATTATCTCAGCCGTTTCGATCTGGAAGCTGGCTTAGCTGCCGGTTCGTTTCTCATCCACGGCGGTATTGAAGGGGATCAGGGGCAGGTGCTTACCCTGCAAAAGGGGACATCTCAATCACTGGCCGATATTTTTGCCGGTACCCGACAACCACAGGGCAAAATCCCCGTCACTGGTGCCGGAGCAACAATTCTTGCCGGTTTCATGGTCAACGAACTGTTCAATACTATTTTTGGTCAACCGCAACTGCTCAACCGTTTCCTGATTGTCGGGCTCAGTGATCTGCACCTGACCTTTCTTGAAGTTTGACAATTTTAAATTGCCCCTCTTCAGAAAATTAATGATCATTTGACCTCGGGCTCTAATCTTTGTACTATGGCTTGTCTAGGCGACACCCTACCAGGGTGTTCCGTCCTTGCCCCGCAAGGGGATCGTTAAGATCATCACCCCGTGTGGTGCTTCGCAGATCTCCTTTTCTTTCAGAGTTGCGCTTGGTTTTGCTACACCTGCTAAACCGGGTCGCGGGTCGCTCTGTCTACTAAACAATCAAATCATGCTGTTTTCTGGGAACGCTGCTGTTTGTGGACGCCCCTTTTTTACTCCGCCTTCAGGCGAAGTACTGTCGCTCCGGTTGATTTTGCCGTTCAAGCTGCTTATCAAAACGACGACCCAATAAATCGTTTTCAGCTAAACAGTCAATATATAAGGAGAAACAATGGCAGAAGAAGTAAAATTAAAAGTTCAAAATTTATATAAAATTTTTGGCCCACAGCCGAAAAAAGCGATGAAGCTGCTTAGCCAGGGGCTGACTAAAGATGAAATTTTTAAACAAACCGAGACAACTGTCGGGGTTCAGGATGCCAGCTTCAATATCCATACCGGGGAAATTTTTGTCATTATGGGGCTTTCCGGTTCTGGAAAATCGACCATGGTACGGATGCTCAACCGATTGATCGAACCGACCGCTGGACAAGTGTTTATCGATGGTGAAGATATTGTCGGTATGAATAATGAACAGCTGGTCAAAATGCGTCGGGCAAAAATGAGTATGGTTTTTCAATCATTTGCCCTGATGCCACATATGACCGTTTTGCAGAACGCTGCCTTTGGTCTGGAAATGGACGGGGTTGATAAAGAGACCCGTGAAACACGAGCCCTGGAGGCTCTGGAGCAGGTCGGCTTGGATGCCTGGGCACAGAGTATGCCGGCTGAGCTTTCCGGCGGCATGCAGCAAAGAGTCGGGCTGGCTCGAGGATTGGCTGTTGACCCGGACATCCTGCTGATGGATGAAGCTTTCTCAGCGCTCGATCCGTTGATTCGAACCGAAATGCAAGATGAGTTATTGAAATTGCAATCAAAATCAAAACGAACCATCGTCTTTATTTCTCACGACCTTGATGAAGCTATGCGCATTGGTGACCGAATTGCCATCATGGAAGGGGGGCGAGTTGTACAAGTTGGCACTCCAGAAGAAATCCTACAAAATCCGGCAGATGAATATGTGCAGGCATTCTTCCGTGGCGTCGATCCAACCAATATCCTAACTGCCGGGGATATCGCTACCGACAAGCAAACTACTATTATTATTACCGAAGGAAAAAATCCCAGGGCTGCCCTGCAGAGACTGATCACGCAAGACCGAGATTATGGTTATGTGCTTGATAGTGAGCGAATCTTCAAGGGAATTGTTTCGCCTGACTCACTTCGTGAGCTGATTGATGACAGCGATCAGAAGCAACTGATTCAGAATGCTTTTATCGCTGACGTGGGGATTGCTAACAGCACCGATTCTATGCAGGACATCCTCCCAGATGTGGCAAGTCACCCTTGGGCATTGCCGATTCTGAGCGATGCCGGTGAATATGTGGGTGCGGTATCAAAAAACCTGTTCTTGCGGACCTTGCATCGCGAGCAATATGATGATCAGTCTGAAACCGAACAATCAAGCAACGGAGCCGTATAGGTGATGCGTATATTCAATTTTGACGAACAATTGATTCCGCTGGACGAATGGATTCAAACTTTTGTTGACTGGCTGGTGTTAAATTACCGGGAATTCTTCCAAATCATCAAAGTGCCGGTCGAAATCAGTCTTGAAGGTTTGGAGTGGATTTTTTTCAATTTGCCACCCTGGCTGACTATTGCTGCCTTCGCCTATGCTGCCTGGCGCTATGCTGGTAAACGTGTCACGGTTTTCACTGTACTTACCTTTCTTCTAATCGGCTATCTCGGCCTCTGGGAAGATACTATGACCACCTTGGCAATGGTCATCTGCTCGGTGATTTTTTGTGCTGTTGCCGGAATTCCACTGGGTATTCTGGCCGGGCGCAGTGACCGTTTCGAGATGCTCATGCGCCCATTTCTCGATGCTATGCAAACTACACCGGCCTTCGTCTACCTGATTCCGGTCGTCATGTTGTTCAGCATTGGAACCGTCTCCGGCATTCTTGCTACCATCGTTTTTGCCCTGCCGCCAATCATCCGTTTGACCAGTCTGGGTATCCGTCAGGTTCATCCGGAGTTGATCGAAGCTGCACTCGCTTTTGGCGCAACTTCCAGGCAGGTCCTGTTTAAGGTTCAGTTTCCCCTTGCACTGCCATCAATTATGGCCGGACTTAATCAAACTCTAATGATGGCTCTGTCGATGGTTGTTATCGCTGCACTTATTGGTGCAGGCGGGTTGGGAAATCCAGTTGTCCAGGGGTTGAATACTCTGGAGATTGGTCTGGCAACAATCGGGGGGCTGTCAATTGTTCTTCTGGCGATGGTTCTAGACCGGATTACCCAGGGATTTGGAAAGAAATAAATTATTGTTCACCCATCACCTATTTCAACAAAAAGGAGAGAAAAATGAAACGCATTCTGTTGGTTTTACTAATGCTGTCTCTGGCAGTGCCTGCTTTCGCAAACACCGATAAACCCGGCAAGGGGGTTAAGGTGCAACCCGCACGCGCTACCTGGAATACCGGTTATTTTCAAGAGGCTCTAGTTCGTGCCGGGCTAAAAGAGTTGGGGTACAACGTCAAAAAACCGAAAGAATTAGCTAATCCTCTATTTTACCAAGCACTTGCTTTAGGTGATCTCGATTACTGGACCAACGGTTGGTTCCCCGTCCACGACGGTCAAATGCCAAAAGATTTTTACAGTAAAGGCGAAAAGGTCGGTTACGTCGTTAAAGCCGGTGGCCTGCAAGGTTATCTGGTCTCAAAAAAGGAAGTGGAAAAATTTAATATCCAGTCGATTGCCGATTTTAAACGTCCCGAGGTCAAAAAGGCTTTTGATGCCGATGGTGACGGTAAAGCTGATCTAACCGCCTGTCCGGCTGGTTGGGGTTGTGAAGCTACGATTGACTTCCATATGAAGGCTTACGGTCTTGAAGATGATATTAAGCCGATCAAAGCCGCCTATTCGGCAAGTATGGCGGATGCTCTGGCTCGCTATAAAGCGGGGCAGCCGGTCTTCTTTTATACCTGGGCTCCAAATTGGACTATCTTTAAATTCAAGCCTGGTAAGGATGTTGTGTGGATGAATGTTCCTGAAATCAAACCGACAGAAGCACAAAAGTCACAAGTCGACCGTCTTACCATGAGTGGGGTTGTCGGAGCAGTTAGTGATCCGATCAAGCTTGGTTTTGTCGCTGCTGATATTCAGATCGTTGCCAATAAAAAGTTTTTAGCCGCTAATCCTGCTGCAAAAGAATTTTTCAAACGATTTACCCTGCCGTTGATTGATATCAATGAACAAAACACTAAAATGCAAAATGGTGAAAAATCGACAAAAGATATCGACCGCCATGTTCAGGAGTGGATCAAAGCAAACCAGACCAAATGGAATGGCTGGCTTGATGCCGCACGTAAAGCTGCCAAGTAAAAGTTAACTTGCAACTAAAAAACGGCCGGAGGATTATCTCCTCCGGCCGTTAAATTGAGTTTGGTCGATCATCTTCGTGATTCAAAATCTTTCTTTTACCCTCAGGGTTGCCTCTATCTGATCCCGCTGCAATGGCAGTACCCTTGCTTCCTCAGCATAATCCTGCCAGTGGCTTACGACTTCCCTCACCTCATTGATAATAATTTCAGCTCGTCCACGCTTCAT
>JAOZQF010000119.1 GCA_029932345.1 Desulfuromusa sp.
AACAATAAATACGCTCATCAGCTCAGTACGCCCATTTTGTTCTGTATCATGGAGTGCTTTGAGGAGAAGCTGTTGACCCGGTTTGAAATAGCGTTGATAGTTCATGTCAATAATTCCATTTGATGTTATTGATAGCGTTAATCTTGCCGATTTTATCTTTTTTTCGAAATAAGAACAATCTAATAATTATTAATTTTGGAGATTGAGCTACTTTTTTAAAAAAGTTAAATATATAGGGATGTTAACGATTGTTAGTTTTTTCTCCAGTGGAGGTGCTGATGAAGAAGCAGGAAAATAATTATTTTGTTGTGACCGTACCGGGTTTTGAAGATATTTGCGCCGGAGAATTGGTTGCCCTGGGCATTCAACCGACCGGGACTGTTCATGGGGGGGTAATGTTTGCCGGGGGGCTGAAAGAACTTTATCTGGCAAATTTGTGGTTACGCAGTGCTACACGAATATTGGTTCGTCTGGGAACTGTCACCGCACGTGATTTTCCAACTCTGTTTCAACGTTTGTCAAAATTGCCCTGGGGCCGTTTTATCAAAACGGGGACCAGTTGTGACATCCGGGTGACAAGTCGCGCCTCCCGGTTGATCCATACCGGTCGAATCGCAGAGGTCTGTCAGGCTGCTATCGCAAAAACTCTGGGGGAAAGGGAAGGGGACAACGGAAAAGTGCAGAAGATTTTTCTCCGGATGGATGATAATTGCTGTCAGGTTTCTATCGACAGTTCTGGAGAAAACTTGCATCGACGTGGTTATCGACAGGCCAGTGTTGCCGCACCGCTGCGGGAGACTCTGGCCGCCGGGTGTCTGTTGGCCTGCGGTTATGACGGTTCTGTCCCACTATTGGATATGATGTGTGGTTCCGGGACCTTTGCGATTGAAGCGGCATTGATTGCACTGCATCGTCCCCCCGGGTTGGAGCGGATGTTTGCTTTTATGGATTGGCCAAAATATCGTCCTGGATTGTGGCAGCAACTCTTGATTGAGGCGCAGCGGGGAGAGAAGTCGACCCTTCCAGCTTCGATCATAGCGGTTGATAACAACCCCAAGGCAATTGCTGCGGCACAAAAAAATTTGGAAATGGTTGGCCTGGCAGATTTGATTCAACTCTCCTGCGAGAATATGCAGCAACTGCAGCCACAGTTTCCCCACGGACTGATGATCTGTAACCCCCCCTATGGTGAGCGGCTTGGTAAAGATGCAAGTTTGAAAGCGCTGTACCATGATTTAGGTCGCGTCTATGGGGACACTTTTGCCGGTTGGCAGGGGGCAATTATTTGTCCGGAGTCTGAACTGATTAAATCAACCGCTCTTTCCCTTTCACCATTGCTCCGTTTTACCAATGGTGGAATCAAGGTTGCACTGCTGGAAAAGTCTTGACTTCGACCGGGTCAGGGGGTATATATCCCAGCTCTTGTGGAGCGGCAGAATCCTCCGCAAAGATAGTCAAGAAAGCGGGGTGATTGTCAGTGGAAATCACTGTTATTGATGGTAACGTCGAAAAAGCGATTAAAGTTCTGAAGCGTAAGCTGCAGCAAGAGGGTCTGTTTCGTGAAATGAAGCAACGTAAATTTTACGAAAAGCCAAGTATTAAGCGGAAACGTAAAGAAAAAGAAGCCCAGCGTCGTTTGCGGAAGAAGCAACGTGCGATGAAGCGTTTTAATTAAGCAGTAAGTTTATTGATATAAAAAAAGCCGATCCCAATTAAGGGTCGGCTTTTTTGTTTTTGATTCCGTTCAGCCGGATAATTTTATTTAGGCCAATGCTGCAGGTTTATTCCTGAAACTTTTTCGACAATTCGTACCACCTGATAGCTGTAGCCATACTCATTGTCGTACCAGACATAGAGGACACAGCGATTTCCCTGAACAATTGTAGCAAGTGAATCGACAATTCCCGCGTACGAGGAGCCAACCATATCGGTTGAAACTGCTTCGGGTGAATTGGTGTAGTCAATCTGATCTTGCAATGATGAGCTTAGAGAGATATCCCGCAAATGGCTATTCAGTTCTTCAACAGTTGTCTCCTGACCCAGAGTCAGGTTGAGAATCGCCAGTGAAACATTGGGCGTCGGCACCCGGATGGCATTGCCGGTCAATTTGCCAGCTAATTCCGGAAGGCATTTTGCGACTGCTTTTGCCGCGCCGGTTTCAGTGATCACCATGTTCAGCGGAGCGCTGCGACCACGTCGCTCTTTACTGTGGTAGTTATCGATCAGGTTTTGATCGTTGGTGTAACTGTGGCAGGTTTCGATATGCCCGGTGTCGATACCAAACTTGTCATTGACCGCCTTGAGAACCGGAACGATTGCATTGGTGGTACAACTGGCCGCCGAAAGAATCGCTTCCTCATTTTCCAGCAGCTGATTATTGACACCGTAAACAACGTTGGGGATGTCTCCCTTTCCCGGAGCGGTCAGCAGAACCTGACTTGCCCCTTTGCATTGGATGTGACGACCCAGCCCTTCACGATCACGCCACTTTCCGGTATTGTCGATGACCAGCGCATTATTGATGCCATATTTTGTGTAATCGACCTCTTCGGGTGAATTGGCGTAGATAATCCGGATCAGATTGCCGTTGGCAATGATGCCGTTTTCTTCTTTGTCGATTCTGATAGTGCCCTTGAAGTGGCCATGAACCGAATCACGACGGAGTAAACTGGCGCGTTTGACCAGATCGTCTTCACTCCCTTTGCGGACCACAGCAGCGCGCAACCGCAAATTATTGCCACCACCGGTCTGGGCAATCAGGATTCTTGCCAACAGACGACCGATACGACCGAAACCGTAAAGGACAACATCGCGTGGCTCACTCAACTGATACCCTTTACCGGTATTCAGATCTTTCAGTGCTTTGGCGACAAAATCTTTGACATCGCCTCCGTTCTGTTCTTGAAACTGCAGTGCCAGTTTGCCAAGATCAACTTTACTGGGGGCGAGATCCATTTCGGTCATTGCCAGGAGGATCGGGTAGGTATCTTTAACCCAGATTTCCCGATTGATGATCTGCCGGGCAAATCGATGGGCGCGTAGAACTTCAATGGTAGACTGGTTGATCAGGGTACGATCATAGACGGTACAGGTCACCTCCTGATCACGATAAAGTTTTCCGATCAACGGGGTCATTGCCTCGGCAATTGCCTCGCGTTCTTTCCACTCCTTAAAATACTCAGCAGTTTTTGTGTCGGCCATGATTCAGTCTAACCTTTCATTAATTTAACAGGCTGTTGAAAAACTATCTGCGTTGCGATTGCTGCGTTGAAAATTGTCTCAAAATGCTCATTTACTGGGTGTAAACTGCGCTTTTTCGACAATTTTCGTCTTGCACTCAAGCCCTCGAAAACATTTTTCAATACCCCGTCAGGTTGGTTTTTGCATCCCGGAAACGAGCGTATGTTAATTGAACTTAAACACGATTGCAACTTTCTTGCGGGGTGAAAATATTATATTCTCTTTCGGTCGCTGGACAATCCACAGTTTGATTGATACAAAATAGATATCTGTTTTCATCTAAGTGGAATGGTGTAAAATTCCTTATTTATCCACACAACACATGGAGGACTAATAGAATGGGTGACGCAATCAGTTATAAAGATTTGGGGTTAGTGAATTCACGGGAAATCTTCCGTAAGGCGGTTGCTGGTGGCTATGCGATTCCGGCCTATAATTTCAATAACCTGGAACAGCTGCAGGCGATCGTTGTCGCCTGTGTGGAAACTAATTCACCGGTCATTATTCAGGTGAGTAAAGGGGCGCGTAATTACGCCAATGAAACCATGCTGCGCTACATGGCAACCGGTGCGGTGCAGATGGCTAAAGAGATGGGTTCTGATATTCCGATTGTTCTCCATCTCGATCATGGCGATACCTTCGAACTGTGTAAAAATTGTATCGATTCCGGGTTTTCATCGATCATGATTGATGGTTCCCATCTTCCTTACGATGAAAACGTTGCTCTCACCCGCCAGGTTGTTGAGTATGCCCATGCCCACGATGTCACTGTGGAGGGTGAACTGGGTGTCCTCGCCGGGATTGAGGATGATGTGGTGGCTGAAAAATCGACCTACACTCAGCCCGATGAAGTGGAAGATTTTGTCAAGAAAACCGGTGTCGATTCATTGGCAATTTCCATCGGAACCAGCCATGGTGCGTTTAAATTCAAGCTCAAGGAGGGGGAATCGGCACCACCACTGCGCTTTGATATTCTCGAAGAGTGTGAACAGCGGATTCCCGGTTTTCCGATTGTCCTCCATGGGGCATCCAGCGTTGTTCCTGAATATGTTGCTTTGATCAATCAGTATGGTGGCAAGATGGAAGGCGCCGTTGGAGTTTCTGAGGATCAGCTACGTCGGGCTGCCGCGAGCGCTGTGTGTAAAATCAATATCGATTCAGACGGACGTTTGGCGGTGACCGCGAAAGTTCGGGAATATCTGACCAATAATCCAGGTGAATTTGATCCACGTAAGTATCTTGGCGCTGCGCGTAACGAGTTGATAAAACTGATCAAGCATAAAAATGAGGCGGTTCTCGGCAGTGCTGGAAAAGCTTAATTAACTTGAGTCAGAAGGTTATATCGACAGCCGCTACACTTTTCGTAGCGGCTGTTCTGTTTGGTTATTAATCCGTATCCACCCGCCCAAACATTTTTAAACTCACTCCTGTTGAGTTTGACTCTATCTCATCAGCCTGTTCCTGTAGAACCGGGCAATCCATCCCGATACACTCTTTATTCAGGTGGCGTTGATAGCAACCGATCACTGCATCCGCCTGTAATGTTACCGGTAAATATTTTTTGGACAATTCGGCAGCTTTTTTCAATCCCAGCCAACAATCGCGTTGGCAACAACGGGCTGCCTTGAATTCAGAGATATCCTTCAATACTTGTTGGGTGATCTGCTGGACAATTTGCCGTTCCTCCGCTTTAACCGGGTTGGCTTGTAACAGCAGGCTGAAAGCAATTCCCACCCCGGTTGCCGAACCACAGATGCCGGTAAATGCACAGCTGCCACCAATAATTTGATTGCCGCGCC
>JAOZQF010000120.1 GCA_029932345.1 Desulfuromusa sp.
TTATGGAGCCACCCAACGGAGTTGAACCGTTGACCTGATCATTACGAGTGAACTGCTCTACCAACTGAGCTAGGGCGGCAATAAGGGTTGAATTTTTACCTCAATTTTGTATGCGAGTCAATCTTCATCACTTAACGAGCTGTTTTATAGAGTTGTTTTTGGAGGGAGGCATTGATAATATCCTGGGAGGGTGTGGACTATACGGACTGAAGCGAAAATCTGGAGGGTTGATAACAGTTTTTAGCTCGTTTGCAGGCTCATAGCCATAGCTATGGGGCAAAAAGGAGCTGAAAACTGCGCCAAACGAACAGATTTGCAGCCAGTTCATGGATCGTCCGACATCCTCATAGCGTTGATAATCGTTTTTTTCTTGAGCTAAAGGAGTAGATTTATGTCGTCAACTATCAAAGGGACTGAAACCGAAAAAAATCTATTAAAATCATTTGCTGGTGAGTCGCAGGCAAGAACCCGTTATACCTACTTTGCCAGTATTGCAAAAAAGGAGGGGTATGTTCAGATAGCTGATATCTTCGAGGAGACTGCCAATCAGGAAAAAGAGCACGCAAAACGCTTTTTTAAGTTTCTTGAAGGTGGCGATCTGGAGATTACGGCTACCTATCCTGCGGGGAAGATGGGGACTACAACAGAAAATTTATTGGCTGCTGCTACAGGTGAAGAAGAGGAGCATACGGTCCTCTATCCGGCCTTTGCTGCTACCGCATTGAATGAGGGCTTTCCTGAGATTGCAGCAGCCTGGAAGGCTATTTCTGTTGCCGAAAAACAGCATGAAAAACGCTATCGTGACCTGTTGAAAAACATTGAAACCAGCCAAGTTTTCAAGCGTGAGGCAGAAGTGATCTGGCGCTGCCGTAATTGTGGTTACCTCCATATGGGTGAGGAAGCTCCGGAGATATGTCCGGCCTGCATCCATCCACAGGCCCATTTCGAATTGCTCGGTGAAAACTGGTAATCATCTGAAACGTGTGTAACAGGCCTCTCAAATTATTTTGAGGGGCCTTTTTTTGTGGCAGAATGAGAGTATTTTTGACCCGCTGTTTGAGGATCGCTTTAGAATATAGACTAACTCTTCAGTTAGAGTCCGTTACAGATTTTTTACTGGAAGAAAAGTCAGAGCATGCTTGACATTTATCTTGCCTAATTGATAGTATTTAATGTCGTGAAAGCTTCTCGCAATCCACCCTATTAATTGTTACCAGCCATCACAACCATTGGTTTGTCATGGCCCCCCCCGGCTTTTTGCCTCAATAGCGGGGTAAAAGAATCGACAGAGTATGAATGGTCTAGCCAAAAATTTATCTCTCCGTGGAAAATTAACCCTGATGATGACCGTGACCAGCTGTCTGTTTGTTGGTTTTGCTCTGGTTGCGCTTATCGCATTGCAGTGGTGGTGGTTGAGTTATGAGCTGTTGATTCAAACAAGGATCATTGCTGATGATATGTCTGATAAAAGTGCTATTTCTCTGGTCACAAATGACCCACAGCAAGCAGCACTGTTGCTTCAGAATTTAGCTGGTAAGCCGGGGATTATCAAGGCTCAGTTACTGACCAACAATAATGAACCATTGGCTGAATATTTTCCGTCGCCAAGAAGTACCACGACCGAAGAGTCACAGGTTCCGGTAATATTTCACTCTCGTGGATATGGTTTTCATTGGCAGGCGATTGAAGTTTTTAAGCCAATTATTTATGAAGGGAGTGTTGTTGGACAGTTGATGATCCAGGTGAGCCTTGCCGTGATCAACCATACCCTGATTCGATATGTAGAGATTGCTCTCGTCGGTTTTTTATTCTACGCCCTGCTGGTGCTTTTAATTGCCCGCCGTTTACAGCGGATGATCACCGATCCCATTCACTCTCTGGTACAATCGATGCTACAGGTTTCGGAGGGTAAGGATTATAGCCATCGGGTGCAAAAACAGAGTAACGATGAATTAGGGCGTTTATTTGATGGATTCAACGACATGCTCGAAGAACTGGAGAGGCGTGATCTGGCATTGCGTGAAAATGAATCTCATCTGGATTATCTGGCTTATCACGATCCTTTAACCAAACTGGCCAACCGACTGCTGTTTCATGATCGCTTGGAACATTCTATGCTGCGAGCCAAAAGATTAATAAGCCGGATTGCCATTCTATTTATCGACCTGGATCGTTTTAAATATATCAATGATTCTCTTGGTCATGATGCGGGAGACCGAGTGCTTTGTGTTGTGGCTGAACGACTGCAAGGTCAGGTGCGCGAGGCGGATACTCTGGCCCGGCTTGGTGGTGATGAGTTTGTGATTATTTTAGAGCAACTGAAAAAAACCGAAGATCTGAGTCGTTTTGTCAAAAAATTGATGAAAGAGTTAGAGCAACCCATCCTTATTGCAGAACAGAAGCTGCATGTGACGGCCAGCATCGGGCTCAGTATTTACCCTGAAAATGGCGTTAATGCTGACAGTTTGATGTCTGCAGCTGATATCGCCATGTATCAGGCCAAAAAGAATGGAACTAATACGTATCGTTTCTACTCAGAGGAGATGAATACCCATTCGCATGAGTCGTTGATTATGGAAAATAAACTCCGTGAGGCTTTAAGTTGCGATCAATTAACCCTTTACTACCAACCGCAGTTTGAGTTGAAAAGCGGTTACTTGGTCGGTTTTGAGGCTTTGATTCGCTGGAATAGCCCTGACCTGGGGTTTGTTTCGCCTGCTGATTTTATTCCGTTAGCTGAAGAGAGTGGCTTGATTGTTTCGATCGGGGAGTGGGTTCTGCTGACTGCTTGTCAAACTCTGAAAGGGCTGCAGGATAATTGGCAGGTTCCATTTAGGATGGCGGTTAACATCTCTCCACGCCAATTTCAGCATGATTCTCTGGTATTAACAGTATCAGAAGCTCTCTATCGCAGTCAGATAGAGCCCTGTTGTCTGGAACTGGAATTGACTGAGGGGATGGTGATGAATAATGTCGACCATGCCATCAGTAAAATGAATGACCTTGATGCGATGGGTGTACAATTGTCTATTGATGATTTTGGCACCGGATACTCCTCGTTGGGGTACCTGAAAAAGTTTCCGATTTCCCGGTTAAAAATAGACCAGTCTTTTATCAAAGATCTGACTAATAACAGCAGTGACCAGGCGATTGTCAATTCGGTCATTGCGTTGGGGAAAAACATGTCCCTGGAAATTGTCGCCGAAGGGATCGAGACGGTTGAACAATATGATTATCTGAAAGAAGAGGGGTGTGAACAGGGGCAGGGATTTCTGATGGGTAAACCTATGAACAAGGCTGAACTTGTCTCGTTTCTTGATTCAGCAACTTTTCCTCATCCCGAAGTTGTTTCTCAACTTCTGCAAAAGTCTAAAGCATCTTGACCTCTGTTTTTTATCTCTCCATTGGTTGTTCCAAGGGCAAGGTGTCCATATTGAAATCACATGAAATTAAATAATCCCTTTTTTCAAGCGTAAAAATTCTTCTCGGGTAATCAGTTCTTCATCCAACATTCGGGTCAATTCAGACAGCTCTTTCATCTGAGCAGATTTTGGTAGTTCCAGCTGTTTTATTTCAGCTTCACTGGTCTCTTGAATCAATTTAATATTGTCATCTTTATGGCCCAGTCGCATGGTCGCCATCCCGCCCATTAGACTGATTTCCAAGGTTCTGTCCTGTAATGCCGGATCTGACATGAGATCCTGAAGTCTTTGCTTGTGTTCCTGAAAATAGCGGTAAAAATAGTAACCCGATCCCCCGATCAGAGCGATACCGGCAAAAAGAATCAGCCAGCGAAAATCATAGATCCCTTTAATCACGATGACGGTGATACCCAGAACAATCATCAGGACAATGTGGAGGAGAAGCACCAGGTAACCGAGCATAACCCCACTGAAGAAATTCTTATTTTGTTGATCATCAAGTTCCATTTTGTCCCACTTATTAACTTAAGTTGAAAAATAAAGATAACACAGCCACTAAAAATGATAAAATATATCTATTGCAATTGACGAGAATAATAGTTTTTCAGATTTTTTATTTATGCTGGTCTCCGCAGGAATTGTTCGTCAGATAGTTTGCTTTGGTAAAGGGAAAAAATATGGACGTTTTGGGGATAGATATTGGGGGGAGTTATATCAAGGGGGCAGTTGTCGACGTCCAGACGGGAAAGCTGATCTCTGAGCCCCTGCAGGTCGAAACTCCACAACCGGCATCACCCGCAGCGATTATTGAGGTAACCGCTGATCTGGTCAAGTCATTTCCTTGGCATGGAGCGATTGGTTGCGGTTTCCCTGCGGTTATTCGAGCTGGAATTGCAAAAACAGCATCTAACATTGATGATCTCTGGATTGGTCTCAACGTTAAAGAAGAGATGCAACGAGCAACCGGTTGCCCCTGTTTTGTTCTCAACGATGCTGATGCTGCAGGATTGGCTGAGATGCAGTTTGGTGAAGGTCAGGGAATAGATGGCACGGTGCTGGTGTTGACTCTGGGAACCGGAGTTGGCTCAGCGCTGTTTTCTCAAGGAGAGCTGTTCCCAAATCTGGAGCTGGGTTGTCTGCCAATCAATGGGACTTCAGCTGACAACTATGCTGCAGCTGCGGTGCGCAGCAGAGAGGATTTAAGCTGGCAGGTATGGGCACAACGCTTGAACCTGTTTTTAAATCATGTGGAGAGACTTTTGTCCCCAGAATTAATTATTATCGGAGGGGGGATCAGCAGCGAACATAAGATCTTTTTCCCCCAGCTTAAAATAGAGGCTGATCTTCTTCCAGCCCATTTTTTTAATCAGGCTGGAATCGTTGGCGCAGCCTGTTTTGCTGCTGAAAAAAATCACACTTGAGATAGCTGTGTTTTTAATTTTCGATTGATTGCTTTCCCATCCAACAGTCCCTGGTTATAGAGGAGCTTTCCCCACGTTTCCATCCGGCTGTTGACCTGATTGTAGAGGGTCACAGGGTCTCCCTCCAGGAGCAGGCTTAGAATCAACTCTTTCCGGTTCATCCCTTTTTCACGCCAG
>JAOZQF010000121.1 GCA_029932345.1 Desulfuromusa sp.
ATGCAAGACCCAAAATATTCTCTTAATCCAGTCAGAACCGTAGGAGCCCAGATAAGCGAGGCATATACCGTTCATCGTAAGGTTTCCAAAACGGAGGCAGATAAAAAAACGCTGGAAATGCTTGAAGCGGTCAGAATCAGAGATCCTGAGCAGGTTTTTCGCCGATATCCACATGAAGTTTCAGGTGGTATGGGACAGCGGATTATGATCGCTATGATGTTAATTCCCAATCCGAGTCTGATGATTGCCGATGAGCCAACTTCTGCCCTCGATGTCACTGTGCAGTTACAGGTTCTGGCGATTCTGGATGATCTTGTCACCCAGCGCGGGATGGGGTTGATCTTTATCTCCCACGATCTGGAGCTGGTCTCGTCATTTTGCGATAGGATTATTATCATGTATCGTGGACGGATCATGGAAACGATTGATGCGGTTGATCTGCACAAGTCTACCCACTCGTATACCAGAGGATTATTGAATTGTCTGCCGAAAGTCACCGAGGGTCAGGAGCGACTCTCAACGCTTGTCCGTGATGATGCATGGCTGGATGCCGATTTTTCTGCTTCTCAACCGGGATAATTAAGTGCGATGTTAAATATTTCAGATCTGAATATAATTTTTGGACATGGTGAAGATGCGAACCATGCTCTCAGGGATATCTCCTTTCAGGTGAAAAAGGGAGAAAGCTTTGGTCTGGTCGGTGAATCGGGTTCCGGAAAATCAACGGTTCTCAATTGCATCTCCGGGATTTTGAGTCACTGGACGGGGAACATTATTGTCAATGGTGATCCGGTTGAACAGAAAAGAAGCATTGAATTCTGTCGCCGGGTGCAATTGGTGTTTCAAGATCCTTACGGTTCTCTTCATCCACGTCATACGATCGATAAAACCCTTAAAGAACCCCTTTCCATTCATAAAATTGGAGATCAAAACAAGCGGGTCGAGAAGGTTCTAGCCGAGGTCGACCTGGGCCCGGAGTTCCGCTTTCGCTATCCTCATCAACTCTCCGGTGGTCAGAGACAGCGGGTTGCTGTTGCAAGGGCACTAATTCTTGAACCAGAAATTATCCTCCTTGATGAGCCGACATCCGCACTTGATGTCTCCATCCAGGCCGAAGTTTTGAACCTGCTTCAGGACATCCGCAAAGAACGTAATCTGACCTATGTCATGGTCAGTCATGATTTGGCGGTCGTGGCTTATATGTGTGAAAACATTGCGGTTATGAACCGTGGCAAAATTGTTGAAGAGATCACTTCCGAGCAGTTAATCTCTGGGCGACTCGATCAAGCCTATACGCAACAATTGTTTACAGCCAGCAAAGGTTATGACCGAGATGCCATTGATCAGTTTCAGGATTTTTAAGGATGGAGGTTGGTGTGGTCAGTTGTGGAGTTGTTAATGTCAGTGTCAGCAACCATTATAGTGAAGCGACCAGTGTTTCCGATGTCATAACTCAGGGTTTATTGGGGGAGCAACTTGAGGTTCTGGAAGAGGGTGAAACGCATATCCATGTGCGTCAGGCCGATGGTTATCAGAGCTGGATACCAGAAGATCAACTTGTTTTAAATGCTCCTGAAAATGGCACCGATATATTGGTGCGGAGCCATTTCATCCGTATCTACGCTGAGCCAACCGTCTCGTCAATCGGGGTGCGCGATGCAGTAATCGGCAGCAGATTGAAGGCTGTCGATGAACAGGGGGACTGGTATCGTATCGCATTGCCGGATGGCTCCTTCGGTTGGTCAGAAAAAGATCATTTTGGAACTATTCCGAAGTTTTCTCCGCAAAGTGTTGTTTCACTGGCACATGAATTTCTTGGTTACCAATACTTCTGGGGAGGGTTAACCCCCAAAGGTTTTGATTGTTCCGGATTAGTTCAGACTGTTTTCGGTTTGCATGGCGTTAAATTGTTGCGCGATTCCTGGCAACAGCAGGAACACCATCAACTTTCCACAGATTATCTTGACGCGCAACCGGGCGACCTCCTTTTTTTCAGTAACAAACCTGATCGGGTGACCCATGTTGCTATTTCACTTGGTCGCCAGAAATATATCCATGCGAGTGGCTGGGTTCGACTTGACAGCTTCAACGAGAATGATGATATTTTTGAGAAACAACGCTCACAGAGTTTTGTTTCTGTTAACCGCTATACTTCGGCAGGATAAATGATGGAAATCACCGATATTCTTATTCACACTGTCACTATTCCTCTGATAACCCCGTTTAAAACAGCATTGCGGACGGTAACTGAAATTGAAAATATTCTGGTTACGGTAACAACCGATTCGCAACTTGTCGGCTATGGTGGTGCAGCTCCGACGGCGGTCATCACCGGCGACACTCTGGGCTCTATTATGGGTGGGATCGAACATATCCGCGCCAATATCGTTGGCATGTCTCTGGAAAATCCGGAGCCGGTTTTTCAAACCTTGAACAATTGTCTGGTCGGGAACACCTCGGCCAAGGCGGCCGTGGACATGGCGTTGTACGACATTATCGCTAAATCGCTGAAGGTTCCACTTTATCGCTTGCTGGGTGGGAAAGCTCACGAAATAGAAACCGATATCACCATCAGTCTCGACACCCCAGAAAAAATGGTTGCCGAGACGCTTGACAAATTAAAAGGGGGCTACCAGATCCTTAAAATCAAGGTGGGTAGCGATCCCGAGCTGGACATTGAACGGCTGCAAGCGGTTCAGGATGCCGCCGGACCGGAGATGAAGATCCGCATCGACGCCAACCAGGGTTGGAGTGCCAAAGAAGCTGTCGCTGTTGGCAGGGAGCTTCAGTCCCGTAAGCTAAATATTGAGTTAATGGAGCAGCCGGTCAAAGCCCGTGATTTTATCGGGATGAAATATGTCCGGGATCACCTGGATATGCCGGTGATGGCAGATGAATCGGTTTTCTCTCCCCAGGACGCCCTTGAATTGGTAAATATGCAGGCGGTGGATGGGCTCAATATCAAACTGATGAAATGTGGCGGTATCTACAACGCCCTGAAAATAGCAGCTATTGCTGAAACTGCAGGAATCCCCTGTATGGTTGGCTCAATGATGGAGTCGCATGTCAGTGTCGCAGCGGCTGCCCATTTTGCTGTCAGCCGGGCGATTGTGAAACGGTTCGATCTGGATGCACCGCTGTTTTGCAGTAAAAATCCTGCGGTTGGCGGTATCTCCTATCAGGGTCGTTCAGTTATTATTCCCAATGAACCCGGATTAGGAATAACCGCGTTCAGAAAGAGTGGAAAATAGAATGAAAATCTATATCAGTGTTGACATGGAAGGAGTTTGTGGAACGACTTCCTGGGATGATGTGACCAAGGGAAAAGCTGATTACCCTGAGTTTCAAAGGCAGGTGACGCAGGAGGTTATTGCGGCATGCGAAGGGGCATTGTCAGCCGGGGCGACTGAAATTGTCGTCAATGATGCCCATGATACTGCCCGCAACCTCATTGCTGCCGATCTGCCGGAAAAGACCCAACTGATTCGCGGGTGGAGCTATCACCCTTATATGATGATGCAGGAACTTGATACCAGCTTTGATGCTGCGTTGTGTATCGGTTATCACTCTTTTGCCGGTAGTGGTGGCAGTACTCTAGCCCATACGATGGCAACGCGGATAGCATCAATTACCTTCAATAACCAGCCTGTCTCTGAGTTCCTTATCAGTAGTTATATTGCGGCACTGGAGCAGGTCCCACTGGTTTTTATTTCCGGCGATCAAGAGATTTGTGATCACGCGATGGAAATTATTCCCGGTATTGAAACGGTTGCGGTGAAGTCTGGTATTGGGAGATCAACAATCAATATCCATCCACAAACAGCGTGTGAGCGTATCCGTAATTCTGTGCAGAAAGCTTTGTCTGGAACGTTGCCCCCAGATCGATTTGACCTGCCAGAAAAGTACGCTATTAACGTTTCATATAAGAACCCCGCCGATGCCTACAAAGCTGCATTTTACCCCGGTGTTGAGCAGATATCACCGACGACTGTCAAATTTGAAACAAGTGACTATTTTGAAGTATTGCGCTTGTTTCTGTTTATTCTGTAGCTCCTTTTTCCCCAGATAGAAACATGCCATGAATAAAAAATATCTTGAGCAAGTTGCCGATATTCACAACAGAGCTTTTACCGTTGATGCCCACTTCGATTTGGCCTATGGCGTCGGTCACCGCCGCGAGAGGGGAGAGCAAAAGGTTATAGAGAACAATTATCTCCCGCAGTTCAAAAGTGGCGGGTTTGATTTGATTGTTTCGGTTATTTTTGTTGATGACTATTTTTTGCCGGAAATGGGTTTGCGGAGGGCCTTGGGTCAGATCAACCATCTCCATGATGAATTGGCGGAATCACCCGGTTTGTTCCGCATCTGTCGTTCCGCAGCGGAGGCTCGCACTGCCAGAAAGGAGGGAGAAATAGCACTTATCCTCTCCATGGAAGGGGCAGATCCGTTACAGAATGATCTTGGTTTGTTGAAAACATTTTACGAACTCGGAGTGCGTGGTCTCGGTCTGGTCTGGAGCCGCCGAAATTATGCTGCTGATGGTGCATTTTTCAGTGAAGTCAGGGAAGGTCGTAAAGGGGGCTTAACTCCCTTTGGTGTGGAACTGGTTGAAAAATCGGAAGAACTCGGGATATTTGTCGATGTCAGTCATCTCAATGATGAAGGTTTTTGGGATGTTCTCGATATGGCCAGTCGGCCTCTCATTGCCTCACACTCCAATTGCCGTGCACTTGCCAACACCATGCGCAACCTTACCGATGATCAGATTGTGGCGATCTCCAAAAATGGTGGGGTTATCGGTATGAATGCGATTGATGCTTTTATTCGCGATGATGAACCGGAGGTCAGGGTTTCGCACTTTGTTGATCATGTCGATCATATCGTCAAGATTAGTGGAGTGGAACACGTTGGCCTCGGTTTTGATCTCTGCGATAGTTTTCAAGATTACCTTCAGCTTGCTCCAGCTATAGAAACTTGTGATGTCATAAAAACCCATGCCGG
>JAOZQF010000023.1 GCA_029932345.1 Desulfuromusa sp.
CCATTCCGTCTGCGTCACACGGGTTGGGCAGTTCAAAACAAAGTTAAAGACCATATGAATGTCGCTAAAATTACTTAAACTAGCGCCATTCGGGACATGCCCTGATTAAACGAAAAACCAGAGTATCCTCTCTATCGTCTGGTTTTATTGCCGTTGCTGCCGTTTCATGGTCGATATCCCAACCTGGAAAAATCAGCAGCCTTCCGTATATCAAACAACTCTGTTTTTAAATTCTGGCCATTGTTGAAAATATCGGATCAACATTCCTCCCGAGTCAAACATGGGGCATTAATAGAGAAAACCAAACAGCCACAGCGGAATTGTTTGCTGAGATCCGACCTCTATATTATCCTGGACAATATAGCTATTAGCTATTTTTTTTATCTGCTTAGTCGTTTTTCCAGCGCCACCTATCTCAAAGATCAGATGATCATCGACGATAAAGTCTGCACGGTCGTGATAGTGGATTTGATGGGCATAGCTTAGTTGCGAAACAAAAAAACTTTCCCGCAAACTACCAACATTGGGTTTTGCACACAGCGCTTGAAAAATATTTGGATTGTCCAATAGCAATTTATCCGGCTTGTTGACCGTTCTCATGCCTGTTCCACCACGAATCTGATGCACCAAAGAAGCCTTTTCCATCAAGGTTAAATATTTTGTAACGGTTGGCCATGATGTTCCGATCGCGCCACTCAATTTCACCTTATTGAGCTCCAGGGGCGGGGTTGAACAGAGCATATAAAGCAGTCGTTTCAACTTATCCAGCTTACTCGATTCGATATTGAATATTGCCGGCAAATCTGACTCTATCACAAGATTAATAACTTCCAGTAGTTTGGCCGGGTAATTATCTATCGACTCAAGATAAAATGGATACGCCCCATATTTGACATACTGCAAAAAGTACTCTATCGGTCGCAACTCTGTGATGACCTGTGCAGAGAGTTGTTGGTGATTGTCGACCAGTTCATCCAAAGTTACCGGAGCAAAATCTTTGCCAGTCTCAATCTCCATAAACTCCCTGAAAGAGAGTGCGGGCAAACGGTACATTGCAATGCGTCGGGAAAGATCAGCCGCTTCGTGATCAAGCCGGAGCGCTGAAGAGCCGGAAAAGATCACTTGCAAGGCGAAGGTATCGCGAATTGCTTTAAGCTGAGCCGCAAAACCTTTTAGCTTATGTATTTCATCCAGAAGCAGCAATTTACCACCTTCCTGGAAAAAACTTTGCGCCAGAGTATAGAGATCAACCCCAGATACGGCAGGATGATCACATGAAATATAAAGAATTTTTTCGGCGGATAAACTTGATTGCTTGGCATACTGAAGTAGCAGGGTCGTTTTCCCGCAGCCACGCGCTCCCTTGATCCCAATCAAAGGTTCTTTAGAGTCGATACTAGCAAGTAAAAATCGCTTATACGATTTTACCGGACGAGATAGAACAAAAAAAGATGCCTGCCGAATGATGTCCGGGATCATAATAATCCTCCTTATGTGAATCTTTTATTGATATAATTTCATATCTACCATCAAGTTGATTGCAGGTAGTGTTTATATCAACAACGGATTTGCTATAATGCACACTATATAGCAAATAACGATAAGTGTGAAGCATAAATTATAGGGAGTCGAATGGCACCGCTGACAGTTATGGGATCAATTATGGAAGTCACATTGCTTGCATCCAGGATTTCACAGGATTATACCTCCTTGCCATAACTGAAAAGCGAGCAGCCATAGCTGTCGGAAACATTGCCTTTTCTGGGCTGCTGAAGTATAAATCCTAATGGTCTATCATATATAGGATTGTCGCATCTTGCTGGTTATTTTACCCGTCAACGGCGTTGTGACTTCCTGCCACAAGGATCTTGGAAATGGGATACAAAACTCTTCGACAGGCAGTTAATAATCTGGAAAGTAGCGGACAACTAATCCGCATCAACCAGCCGATTGAACCAAACCTGCTGGCTGGTGCAATCCAGAGGCGGGTTTATCAGCATCAGGGGCCAGCACTGCTTTTTACCAATCTCACCGGAAGCCGCTTTCCAGCGGTCGCCAACCTGTTTGGCACTCTGGAACGAACCAGATATCTATTCCGCGATACTTTGCGGCAGGTTGAGACTCTGATCAAATTGAAAATCGATCCTAAAAGTTTATTAAAAACACCTGCTTCTTTATTATCAGCACCAACTGCCGCCCTACACCTGCTGCCAAAACGGGTAAAATCGGCACCCATTTTAAACCATCAAATTAAAATCAGCGAACTACCACAGATAAAAAGCTGGCCCGATGATGGTGGCGCCTTTATCACCTTGCCCCAGGTCTACAGTGAAAGCAGTCTAAAGCCAGGGCTTCGTTCCGCCAATTTAGGGATGTATCGAATCCAGTTAGCAGGAAATGATTACCATCAAGATCGGGAGATTGGACTCCATTATCAGCTTCATCGCGGAATTGGAATTCATCACCAGGAAGCACTTGACCGCAACCAACCGTTTCAGGTCAACATCTTTGTCGGTGGTCCACCAAGTTTGACAATCGCAGCAGTCATGCCTCTCCCGGAAGGGATGCCTGAAATCTCTTTTGCCGGATTACTTGGCGGACATCGAATCCCCATGGTTCAACCCTCTGGGTCTTTGCCCATGCCGGCAGAAGCAGATTTTGTCATCTGCGGCACCATCGACCCACAGCAGCAAAAGCCTGAGGGACCTTTTGGTGATCACCTCGGTTACTACAGTCTGGCACACGACTTTCCACTGATTAAAGTTGACCGGGTCTATCACCGTCCCGATGCCATCTGGCCATTCACGACCGTTGGTCGACCACCACAGGAAGATACCAGTTTTGGTGAATTCATCCACGAATTGACCGGAGCTCTGATACCCGAAGTGCTCCCGGGCATCAAAGCTGTCCATGCCGTTGATGCCGCAGGTGTCCACCCCTTGTTACTCGCCATCGGCAGTGAACGTTATACCCCCTACCAAAAATCTGAGCGCCCGCAGGAACTGTTGACCCAAGCCAATGCGATCCTTGGTCAGGGACAACTCTCGTTGGCAAAATATCTGTTGATCGCAGCAGAAAATGACAACCCTCAACTCGATATTCACAACATTCCCGCCTTCTTCCAACATGTATTGGAACGGGTTGACTGGCAGCACGATCTCCATTTCCAGACAGCAACCACGATAGACACCCTTGATTACAGTGGTCACGGCTTAAATCAAGGGTCAAAGGTGGTGATTGCGGCGGTGGGAGAGAAACGGCGGGAGCTTCCGGAGAACCTTCCAGAAAATCTGACCTTGCCACGTGGTTTCAAAAAACCGCTGGTCGCCTTACCCGGAATTCTCTTGATTGAGGGGCCACCATGTAAAGAGTACCGTCCCGGTGAGGATCTCAATCTGTTGCGCTTCAGTAAAAAATATACAGCCGATGATCCGATCAACACTTTCCCATTGATCCTGGTTGTCGATGACAGTCGGTTTTGTGCTGCCGCTCTAAATAATTGGCTCTGGACCTGTTTTACCCGTTCCAATCCAGCGACCGATAGTTACGGTATTGAGAGTTTTTCCCAGGCAAAACATTGGGGCTGTTCAGGGTCATTGATTATCGATGCCCGCAGCAAACCACACCATGCACCACCTTTGATTGACGATCCCGCAATTGAAGAGCAGGTCAACCAGTTAGCGGTTAACGGTGGTCCGCTACAGGGAATTATTTAAAAAATGAACGGTGAGGAGACCAGCTCAGCAACAGTCTCCCAGGAGCCTGTCGGGTTTTCGGATCGTAGCAAGAAAATGACTGTTTAAGGGGAGAATTTTGATTGTTTGAGAGCGAATAGCCATAGCTATTTGTCGAAAAGGATCGGAGATATGAACTAAACCGGTGGCTTCGTAGTCAATTCTTGTAAAGTCCGACACAACCTCCTAGCGCCGGCAAATAAGAAAAACTCCCGCCAACAGCAGTACGACTCCCAGCAAGCGTTTATAGTCTATGGGGATACCACGCATTCCAAATAAGCCGTAGTGATCCATCACCAACCCGGCAGTTAATTGAGAAACTATGGTTAAAGCTAATACCGCTGTGGTTCCGATACGCGGGACACCAACAATTGTCATTGTTACAAAAAATGCTCCAAATAAGCCACCCGATAATTGCCACCAATCAGCATCGGGAACACGGCGGAAACTTCCCTGCCCACTGGTCAGAGAAACCAGCAACAGAACCAGGGTTCCCACGGCAAAAGAGACGGTCGCCGCTTCGAGAAAACCGGTTTTTTCTGCCAATCGAGCATTAATCGAAGGCTGCATTGCCACGGCAACACCACCAATGGCCATGAGTATAATAAGGACAATATTCGACATTATCTTATCTTTTCGCTCTGTTCCTGGCATTCGTAACAGAAGGGGGATTCAGGCCGTACGTTCAAACGGGAGAAACCAATCGGTTCTTCACAACGACGACACTCACCATAACACCCTCTTTTGATCGCCATCAATGCGGCATCAACCAGAGTCAAGCGCATCTGGTGGCCAGCCCGATTGGCCTTTGCCATAGCCTGCTGCTGAAGAGCATCCATTCGTGAGAGCCGACCGATAGGCTGATCGAGATCAACCGTCTGACTACTCGCCGAAGAACTGGCCAGCAGGACCTCCAGCTCTTCTTTTAGTTCAGACAACTTACTCTGTAAGCTGTTCTGCTGGGTAGCTGTCAGCTCAGCCATCAAATGGTTCGCTGCCGAACCAGCTTTGAAATGATTTTAAAACCATCGGTCCCGGCAACCTTCACCAGTTGAAAGAGGGCGGTTTCAGTTGTCGTAATGACCGCACCGGCACGAGCAGCTGTGCTGATTGCATTATCGTAATCACTTTTAAACCGGGAGCTGATAGCATCACTCACCAGATGGACGACATAACCACGGTCAAGCAGATCAAGAACCGTCTGGAAAACACAGACATGACTCTCCATTCCAACAATCAGAACCTGCTGCGCTCCGGTTTTTTCCAATGCCGCAATAAAGTTCTCATCACCACAACAGCTGAAAGCCATTTTTTCGATACAGGTCGGTTCAGTTGCGCCAGCCAGTTCAGTCACGGTATGGCCAAGCCCCTTTGAATATTGCTCCGTTGCAATAATCGGCAAACCCAACCCCTTGAATCCCTCAATTAATAACTTTGCATGGTCAATCAATTGATTGTACAAATCAGGGTTCATCGCCGGAACCAGTTTCTCCTGGACATCAATGACGAGCAAAACAGCCTTTTCAGCATCAAGCCAAAATTTATCTTTTATATCAGCCATGTTTTCTCCTTTAAAATACTTCAGATTCTATTGCGTAAAATCCGCATAATCAGGACACCTAAAATTGAGAGCAGCAAGCCGATGCAAACGAATAAGTAACCCAGCGCATGACCTTCTCCCCAACCCCAGATATCCTTCCCGCGCATAAATAGAATCAGGGCAACTCCACCAAAGGTTAGGATACCACCGACAATATAGGAAGAAAAAGCTATCAGCGGCCAGATCAGGTCTTTAAAAGTCATCGTATACTCGCGAAATCAGGTCCAAAAACAAAGGGGCTACCAAGTGGCAGCCCCTTAATTACTACTTAACAAAGTAATGGGTTAAAAATGGTGTCCACCAACAGTGAAAGCATAAATCATCAGCAATGTTAATGCTACCCCTATCAGTACCGCACTAAAACCAAACCCTTTGAAGATGAAATCGTAGAGAGCACCACTGCTTTTTTCAACTTCATATTGCTCGAGGGTTCCCTCTTCTTCATAGCGCTTCCACTGATCACCGCGTTCTTCAACAAACTCTTCCTTCGGCAGCTCGCCATTGAAGATAACAAAATCCATCGGGAACTTTTCTGGCCGCCCATGAGTATTGAAGAAGTGGACAGTGAAGATAAACCCGGTCGCCAGCAGTGCTTCATCAGAGTGGATGATTGTCGCAACATTGAAAACCCAGCCCGGTAGTGCCGCACCAACGAATTCAGGGAACATCAGCATCAATCCAGAGCCGCCAATGGCAAACATACCCCAAAATACCGCAAGAAAATCAAATTTTTCCCAATAGGTCCAACGCTCGAAGGTCGGCTTCGGTCCCAGGAACAGGAACCAGCGCACCATCGCAGTGACATCATTAATATCACGTAAATTCGGACAGAGCGATTCAGGTCCGAACAGTCTCTGGAAAAATTCTGCCGGATACTGCAGCTTATAGAACAGGAACTTGGCACTTTTTACCAGTGCCATACCAAAATATAAAAAGGTGATTGCAGCACCAAGGCGATGCAGTAACGCTGCATTTGCCGATCCACCGAAGAAATCCATCAACACTTTTGCCCAGGCCTGATCGGAGAATTTCACCGGCAATCCGGTCAGCGACAGCAACAGGAAGCTGGTAATAACCAGCAGGTGCATGAAGATATGAACCTTGGTGAAACGACGATAGATCTTATGTGGGTTTTCGATATGGTGGAGCTGCCCACCTGCTGCAAGGGCCTTCTTCTTCTCATTATTTTCAATAAAACCACGGAACATCCAGAGCAGGGAATGGAACCAGAAAACCCCAAAAGTTCCAACCAACAGCAAACTCATAGCGATGTAGGTGTAATAGAGAATTGGATAATTGGCTCTGTCGGTCATATCCCCGTGGGAATAAAACTGGACAAACATGTTAGTGGCATTTTCATGACATTTGGCACACGTAACAACCAGATTTTCTGAATTGAGACTTGAAGCGGGATCCTCATTTGGCAAAACCTGGTGTGCGGTATGGCAGTCAGCACAACCAGCAACTTTTTCCGGATAGCCCAGATGAAAGTTCTTACCATGATAACTTTCAAGATAGGTATCAACTGCAACCGGAAAGACCTCATTTTTGTGCATCATCTCTTCATCAGCATGACAGGTCATGCACGGCTCAGTACGAAATAGCGCCCTTTCCCGAGCATCCATATCGGTAACGGATGCAACAGCATGAATGCCATGACAATCAATACATGCAGCAGAATCTGGATTACCCGCTTCAATACCCTTGGCATGGATGGAGGTGTGATACTCCTCGGCCGGGGTGGTGTGACAACTTATGCAGATTGCGTTAGCCTGCTGTTTGTCGCCCTTCCAAGAGGTCACTTCATGGATATCTTGATGGCAGGAGGTACAGGTTAAATTGATATTGACATGATCAAAACGGTGGGCACTATCGTAATATTCCTTAAATTCCTGATTATGACAGCGGGCGCAATCAACCGGCCCGGGCATCAGATCACCTTCCATGTGGGCATCGATATTAGTCAACTCAATATGGCAGGCGACACAACCGTTTGTGCCATGAACTGAAGCAGCGAAATCTTCAGCTTCTATCACATCATCATGACACTCTAAACAAGCTTCCGGAGAGGCAATCAACCCCATGGCGATCGACTGGGTACTCCAAAAACAAGCCAACAACAGCACTGAATAAAACAGGAATTTACGCATTAAACCTCTCCTTAGATAAATATCCATCAAGCAAAACTTGAAAATGAATCAGGTGGGCTGTCCCGTCTGAAAAGCTGTTAATTTTTCACAGCTTTGACTGTCTGAGTGGCATCAAACAGTCAAAATCTTCTTCCACGTTAATAGAAGTTCCACAGTCCCTACGGGTGTATATTTTTGTCATACAAGAGCGAACTCTACCTTCATCATCAACTTATTGCAACAAAAAATCCCCAGAATATGTAGGGAATATGGGTGGAACAGCGCAACAAAACGATAATTTTTGAAAATTGATAGAATTTAACTGGAAGGACAATACAAAAAAAGGCGACCCTTTGTGGAGTCGCCTTTTTTATTATTTCTGTAGAACAGTATTAATGAGCCAGAAGGGCAAGAACATGATCAGTAAAGGGGTTAGCAAAAAGAATAATCATCGCAACAACAAAAACATAAATGGCCAGAGACTCAATCATTGCCAAACCAATCATCATGGTGGTCATAATTTTACCAGAAGCACCCGGATTACGGGCAACGCCCTCACAAGCAGCCTTAATAGCCAGACCTTGACCAATACCGGTACCGATTGAACCAAGACCCATACCCAGACCAGCCGCCATCATACACCAAGCAAAAAATTCCATTTTCTTTCTCCTTTTTTCCAGTTTTATTGTTCCTAAATATATAGGACTTGCTCTCCACCCCTGTGAAAAGCGCAATTAATATGATTAGTGAGCCTCTTCCAACGCTCCGGCAATATAAATCATTGCCAGCAAGGTAAAAACAAAGCTCTGAATTAAAGCAATCAACACACCCATCAACATCATTGGAATTGGCAAAAACAGTGGGACCAATGCCAGGAAGATCATCAGGACAATTTCATGACCGTACATGTTGCCGAAAAGACGCAAAGTCAATGACAGCGGACGAGCCATATGACCTATAATTTCAATGACAAACATCAAAGGAGCCAGCCAGATAATTGGCCCCATGAAATGTTTAAGATAACCGATCCCATGCTTTCTGAATCCAACCACATGAGTGATCCCAAAAACCGCCAATGCCATAGCAGCATTCGTATTAAGATTGGCCGTCGGAGGATAAAATCCAGGAACCAGACCAATCAGATTGCAGACAAGAATAAACAGGGCAATCGTGGCAATCAGAGGAAAATATGCTTTCCCCTCTTTCCCCATAGTTTCTTCAATCAAACCATCAATACCGGTGACCACGACTTCCAGAAAATTCTGTGCTCCCGAGGGGATCATGGAGATTGACTTTGTTGCCAGAAAGGAAACCACAATCAGTATCGCCATCACCAACCAGGTGTAAATGACGTGTTCTCCAATATGCAGATTTAATTGTTCTTCAATCCACTGCAAAAATAAAAATGGATGAATCATGGTGTCAACTCTCCTATTTTTTGTACCCTAGTAAAGCCGCTTAGCGGTTGTCACTGCGAGATTGATAACAACGACCGATAGTCCAACAACCAGCGCCAGAGGGTGAACGCCGCCACGTACCAGAAGTATATAAATTGAACCCGAAATAAAAGCCAGCCGGAACAGATAATTCCGTTTAAAACCTTTTTGCATCGCAGGGTGTGGATTACCCAGCAACTTAAACAATGAACGATCCAGCCAGCGATAATTAATAATCACCAAAACCCCGCCTGAGAGCACCCCCATGGTGACCGGAAGCGACTGCCAAAACAGGCTGATCAGCACCAATACCAGCAGTATGATCCAGTTACGGCGAGCCATTTCCGCCAATAATTGATCATCCTGAAGAGGCATGATCACCACTGGATGGCTTATCTTCCAATTCTTGCCGCTTCAACTCTCTGGTGGTCAGGATATAAACATTACGAAACCCTGAGATGACACCGATTAACAACATAATAAGGGTAAAAAGAGGCTGTGTATCCAACCACTTATCGAGATAAACTCCCATCGCCAAACCGATAAGAATTGAAGCGACAAGAGAAATCCCAACGCTGGAAAGAAAGCCAAGGCTCTTATATAATTGTCTTTTATCTTCAGCCATTCAGAGGCACACCACAATGCGGAAACTACCGTAAAAGCGGACTTTAAGTACCACAGGGAGAGAGAAAGAGTCAAGTCAGTTTTCACCGGATGAAAACCATCTGGAAAAGTGGGGAAATAAAAAAACGCCCCGGAAACTCTGCTCCGGGGCGTATAACAAAAATTGTATTTTATTTTCAGATTTTTTCCATCTTAACGGCGGTGAGATTGTCGCCGTCAGACATTAACTGTTGAATCCCCAGTGCCGTAAAATTGTTTGGCGCAAAAATCAATCCTGATGGAACAGCCTCGCTGACAAGAACCTTGCCAACAGTTGACCCAGTAGTGCTGGTCAGCTTGAGTTCTTCACCATCAACAACTCCTGCGGTCTTGGCATCCTCTCCATTCACCCAGAGAACCCCTTCAGGTTCCACTTCCAGCGGGGCAGGTGCCCAGGTCGAGGTTGTCCCAAAATGTCCGGCCGAGGTCCCGGTTAACAATTGCAGTCCATCTCTAGCACCATCTACCGTGATTAATTGATACTTAAGACTCTGATCAGCAACCTTCGGCAAAGGCAACAGACAGGTGTGACGCTCATCTTCCAGAAGTTCAGCGGCAGCATAAAGGTCTGTCAACTTGGAGATTTCTGCAAAAAGATCAGTTTGACTCAAAGTGTAAGGGGTTTTATTCAGCCGCCCATAGAGTTCAGCAAAAATTTCCAAGTCCTCACGGCTCTCCCCGACCGGCCGGATAGCCTGGTTGAAGCTACGCACAACATGATCAAGAGAGGTAAAGCTTCCGGTTTTTTCAGCATAAGAGCACCCCGGTAAAACAACTGTTGCCAGACGGGTTATTTCTGAGGGGAAAATGTCCTGAATCACCAGAACCTCTACTTTTTCCAGAGCTTTTATCCAGCGACTGCTGTTCGGGAAATTCTGCGGGTTGGTGGCGGCCAGATAGAGGAAACGAATCGTTCCGCTCTCTATCCCCTGTAAAATACCTTCGGCGTCAAAACCACCATCGGGGAGATCACAGTTCCACGCTTTGGAAAATTTAGCTTTATTTTCAGCATAGGATTGAAATCCGGGCAATTCTTCCGGATAAACACCCATATTGAGAAGCCCCTGAGTGTTCCCTTTTTCATCCAGCGGGAAGATCCCACCTTCAGAGCGCAGAGCCCCACTGAGAATTGCCAAGTTAGCAACTGCGGCTGATTTTTCAATACCGAGTGCTGATTTACAGATATCGGAACCGAAAATCACCACAACCTTCTCTGCCTGCCCGATAATATCAGCTGCCTGCTCCAAGGCTCCAAGGCTAAGGCCTGTCTCCTCAACCACTTTATCCAGATCAACGGCAGCCAGATCAGCTTTCAATTCTTCAAGATTTGCAACGGTCCGGGTCAGATCATCCTCATCAAGGTAATTCCGATCCAGCAGTAATCGCCCAAGACCGCTTGCCAGAGCGACTTCACTGCCCGGCTTATAGTTCAACTGGCTCTCTGCAAATTGGGTCAAGTGAATAGTGCGCATATTGGCAATAACCAGTTTACCACTACTGCGCCGTACCGCATCCTGAATCTGCCAATCCACTGCGGGAGCTTCCGCTGTCGGGTTGGCAGCAAAAACCAGCACTGCGTCAGCACGACCAATCGCTGCCAGCCGGTTACTGGAGCCGTGCAAACCAAGGCCGTTATCGAGGGCCTGCAGTGAGCGCAATGCACCAAAACGAGCTTCAGAATCGATATTATTTGACCCGATTGCCACCCTGAAGAGTTTCTGGAACAGGTAGTTCTCTTCATTGGTCAAACGGGGGGAAGAGAATCCGGCAATAGCGGCGGATCCACTCTCCTGCTTAATTCGCTCAATCTCAGAGACAACCCGGTCAAAGGCTTTATCCCAAGAGGCGGGATTCTGCCCAACGGTAGGTGTACTCAAACGTTTTTTATGATTGATGTAGCCGTAGCCAAAGAAACCACCAACACAGAGAGTCCCCTTATTGGTTGTCCCTTCATCATTGGAAGTAACCCGCAATACCTTATTATTCAGAACATTGAGATCGATCTGGCACTGGCTTGGACAATAGGTACAGACAGATGGAATTTTACGCAGTGTCCAGGGGCGGGCCTTAAATTTAAACGGTTTGGAAATCATCGTTCCGGTTGGACAAACGGCGACACAATTTCCACAGTAAGTACAGTTCTCCACCTTTTTATCAATAAAAGCCCGATCACCCTTATCATTGACAAACAGGGCATCAGCCCCGATAAGTTCGTGACAAACCTTGACACATTTTTCACAGAGAATACAACGATTCGGCACTTGTTGTATCAACGGCCAATGGTTGATGGTTGCCGGGTTGACATCATCAGCCTGAAACTCCTGACGAACCACATCGAGGTCATAGCAGATATCCTGCAAGTCACACTCACCACCAGCATCACAAACCGGACAATCGAGAGGATGATTTACCAGAATCAATTCCATGATCTGCTTCCGGGTTTTGGCCAGCTTCTCCGACTGCGTAGTAACGTTGATCCCCTCTTTGACCGGAGTATTACAGGCGGTCATGGGACGATCAACACCTTCAATCTCCACTGCACAAACTCGGCAAGCACCTGTTGTCGATATTTTTTCTAACCAACAGAGGGTTGGAATATGAATATCGACTTGTCGAGCGGCCTCAAGAATTGTGGTGTTCTCGGGAACACTTACCGACTTACCGTCTATCGTCAGGTTGACCATATTATTTTCACCTCGAATACTGGCTAATTCACTCGGGTCCATGAACCAATCTGCCCTAAGAACAAGCTTTTAAATTTTTACGTTAAACAGCAATCATCGAAACACGGTAACAGCGTAGGCAACGTTCCGCTTCCATAACCGCTTCACTGTCAGAAAAACCAAGCTCAACCTCATTGTAGTTCCCCTCACTGGCACGCTCTTTACCATGAATTTCATGTTGATCAAAACGTTGCACAGCATCAAGCCAGGGAACCTCTTCGTTCTTATCGTAAACGCCCAGGTTCGACAAAATATCGGTATGGAAATCTTCATCGGTCAGGTAGGCTTCGCCCTCTTCCAACCAGCGTTGAATCACATGAGCAGCACGATGAGCATTACCGACACAGGCGACAACTGTCAGTGGGCCAATCTCAGCATCACCGGAAGCAAACACACCATCCATATCGGTCAGCAGGGTCCGGGACAGCGGATTACCCATCTCATCATTCAGATCGCGATCTGCAGCATTCTTCAGCGGAACATACTTGGTGACAACGGTATTCCAACGGGTAATTTTTATTCCGGTATCTTCCGTAATAAAAGAGAGGTCAGGATCCTGACCGATAGCCGGAATCAACGTGTCGCACTCAACGACAAACTCACTGCCCTCAATTGGCTGTGGACGGCGGCGACCCGAATCATCAGGCTCACCCAATTTCATCTTTAAACATTCAACCCCGGTGACCTGGCGATTTTCATTGACCACAATCTTCTTCGGCAGCACCAGGAACTCAAACTGGACACCTTCTTCGTCAGCCCCATCAATCTCCCAAACGTCTGCAGGCATCTCATTGCGAGTTCGACGATACAACAAGATTGATTCTTCAGCACCCTCGCGCAAGGCAACCCGGACACAGTCAATAGCGGTATTACCTCCACCAACGACACAGACTCTCTTCCCCATGCCGGTCGGTTTACCCAGATAGGCTTCGCGCAAAAACTCGATTCCACCTTCGAGGAAGCCACTATACCCCTCATCTTCACCCTCAACACCCATCGGTTTCGACTTGTGAGCACCCGGTGCGAGAAGAACGGCATCAAATTTATCTTTTAGTTCCATCAGACTGATATCGGTTCCGACTCTGGTATCGTAAATAATTTCAACACCCATGGAGCAGATAATATCGATATCACGTTGTAGAATATGTCGCGGCATCCGGTAAGCGGGGATACCAACAGCAATCATGCCGCCGCCAAACCCTTCCGGTAATGCTTCATAAATTGTACAGGGGTAGCCCTCAAGGGCAAGATAGTAGGCAGCAGCCAACCCGGCCGGACCAGCACCAACAATGGCAATAGTTTTATCTTTTTTCGGCTTGGACTGCATTGATGGCTGATGGTTATGTTTCCACTCGTAATCGGAAGCGGTCCGCTTGAGTACCATAATATTGATCGGGCTATCGACATTGGCACGGCGACAGGCAGTCTCACAAGGATGGGGGCAAACCCGGCCACAGATTGCCGGCAATGGCATGCTCTCACGAATAATACTCAGCGACTCATCAAAACGGCGATCTTTAATCGCTTCTATGTAGGCTGGAATATCGATGTGCGAAGGGCATTTATCCTGGCAGGGAGCCGTCATTTTAAATTTGTAATCGACAGCTTTTTTCTCTCTGTTCTCACCCCGGATATAAGCAATATAATCATCTCTGAAATGTTTGACTGTATCAACAATTGGAATCGCAGAGGTCATACAGAGTGTACATTTGCAGTTCTGCAGCAACTCGGCAATATTCTCAATCGTATCCAGATCGCTCTCTTCGCCTTTGCCGGAGACAATCCGTGCCAGAGTATCCTGCATTACCCGAGTCCCCTTTTTACCTGGAGAACACTTGGCGCAACAGTAATCTTCCTGAACATGCTTGGCATATTCTGCTGCCATAGCCACGACATCAACCCTGGGGTCATTGAGAATCAATCCATCCCACCCCATGAAAGCTGAAATCTGTTTCTCACCATCAAAGGTGACCGGAAGTTTCTTTTTGGCAACTTCAACATCGGTATCACCACCTTGGCGATTATCGACGACCTCTCTTCCCCAACTGGAAAATGCAACCTGTGACAAACCGGCCTCCTATGACCTGTTTCGACCCTCCAAAAAGGAAGGTCGAAAAACCCGCTAACGGGTAGAATCACCAGATGTTCTGGCGGTTTTCAGTACTTGGAATCGTATACAGTATGCAGGTAGATACCACAAACAACTCCCCTAAATCAAGGCTATTTTTTCCCATAAATCGAAGCAAATCAGGGACAAATATCAAGAAATTTAATTTGTTAGATTGAGAAATTCCGGGGAGGCTGTCGGACTATCCATGAGCTGGCTAGTAACCTTACTCCCTCCAGGGAAGAGGTGGCGGCTTATTGTCAATCAGCCAGGCTTCAGACTTTCCCTCCTTGTCCTGAACCACACGCCAATGCTGTTTCCAACGCCATTTTTTGATCTGGCTTGAGGGCAAGTGGTAATACTCCATCACATAATTAGCATCGACCGCCTTTGGGTCTTGGCCTATATCAATGTTTGAGACACTGCTATCAACGACATGAAGATCGTCATCCTCCTGAAACTGCTCCAGAAAAGCAGCACGGACACTTGGAGTCATATAGGCAGCGGCCCCATGAAAGTCACTCCAACGCATTGACTCACTGAACCCTTTACCGGGCTTATCGGGGCTAGAATCGGCCGAAGATGAACCAAGACAGGCAGTTAAAAGTGGAGTTAGAAGTAACAGGATAAAAATATTGCGCATAGATAAGCCTCACATTTCAGATAAAGAAGATACTTCTACCACCCATTAAAACCAAAGACTATCTGCCGCATCAGCAACTCTGCCCTTTATGACCATTTTCCTTCAGCTGAGAAATCGTTGATTGATAGCTCTTGGCACCAAATACCGCACTCCCCGCAACGAAAACATCGGCACCAGCAGCGGCAATTTTTTCAATATTATCCACCTTCACCCCCCCGTCAACCTCTAACTCAATCGGCAGACCAAGGGTGTCAATCCGGCGACGCATCTCTGCAATCTTTGGCAAACTGCTCTCAATAAATGATTGCCCCCCAAACCCGGGATTGACCGTCATCAATAAAACCAGATCGAGTTCCGGCAAAATAATATCCAAACTAGAGAGGGATGTTGCCGGATTCAAGGAGACCCCCACCTTTTTCCCAAAAGATTTAATCAGTTGAATGGTGCGATGAAGATGCCGGACCGCTTCCGCATGAACCACAATAATATCTGCCCCGGCCTTGGCAAAATCAGGAATATACTGATCGGGGTTTTCGATCATCAGATGGACATCCAGGGGCAACTCAGTGACCGGTCGGATGGCACCAACAACTAACGGTCCAATCGTGATGTTTGGGACAAAATGTCCATCCATAACATCAATATGGACATAATCAGCACCAGCATGATCAATGGCTTTGACCTCCTCGCCCAAGCGGGAGAAATCTGCTGAAAGGATTGAGGGGGCAATTTTAATCATTGGTTCAGATCCAATTTTGTATGCAGGAGTATTCTGAAGACATGTACTTGTTACGTGTCACCGGAATACGGATTAACAACTACAAGGTCATGGGGTTGCGACCCCACTCGCCGCCTCACTCTTTTGTATGCCACAAAAGAGTAAGCAGAAAAGGGCACCCGAACTCCTTGCCCTTCGGGTTCCCTCCATTTCACAACTGCTTTGAGGAACGGCAAAAACTCGCTACGCTCAAACATTTGCCGCTCTATTTCTCAAATCAGCTGTTCCACTCCGGCTACGTCACACGGGAATGACATTCAAAAACTTAGTATCCCCGCCGCTGCAAACGAGCCGCAAAAAAGGCATCCATCCCACCGTGTCGATGAGGATAACTACGCAAAGTGCCTTTAGTAGTAAACAGATTGGCCCAATCCGAGGAGACCTGTTCGCGCAGGCTTTCCAACTCAAACTCCGGATGCTCCGCTAAAAAACTGTCAATAATTGCATCGGTTTCAATGTGGCTGAAAGTACAAACCGAGTAAAGCAATTTCCCCCCCGGTTTAACCAATGGGGCAATATTATCAAGAATCTGCCGTTGCAAAACTGCCAGTTCGCGAAGATTAACCGGCGATTTAGACCAACGCCCCTCCGGATTTCGCCGCAATACTCCGAGACCACTACAAGGGGCATCCAGCAAGATTCGATCAAAACTCGCTTGCTCAAGAAAATCGGGTGACTCGGTCAGATCCCATTGTTGAGCGTTGATCGAAGAACAGCCCAACCTTTTTCCCCCTTCAGCAATTAATTCAACCCGCCGCGGATATTTATCAAGGGCGAGAATCTCTGCCCGGTTATCGGTCAATGCCGCGAGATGAGTCGTTTTTCCACCGGGAGCCGCACACGCATCGAGGATCCGTTGTTCAGGATGGACATCCAGCAGGTGAGCCATCAAGATACTTGCTTCGTCCTGAACCTGATACCACCCCTCAGCATCTCCCGGCAACGGTTTTTCACTGCGCTGGTCTATAGTCACCCCCTCCGGGGCAAAAGAGCAGGGGTGAGCTTGATGTCCAGCTGCAGCCAGGGCAGTCAGAAAATCTTCACGATCAGTTTTCAGGCTATTGACTCTCAGGGTCAAGGGGGGAGGTGTCGCCAGACTTTCACCAAAAGCCCGCGCCTCAACATTTGGCAATTGCCGCATAATCTCTTTGCTCAACCAGACCGGTTGACTACAGACATGCTGCAAATAAGGTTTTATTTTTTCTGCAGCGGGCCAGGGAATATCAGCACGGCCCCGATCAAGAGAACGCAATACCCCGTTGACAAATCCAACAGCAGCCTCTAACTGAAGTTCGCGAGTTAACTCTACCGTTGAGTTGACCGCTGCATGAGTAGGGACTCGATCCAGCTCAAGCAATTGATAGGCACCAAGCCGCAACAGCCTCAAAACTTCCGGCTGCAAACGCTGTAGTGGCTGATTGCAGAACTGAGACAGGGCAAAATCAACCCGCCCCCGCAGCCGCAGAATTCCATAAACCAACTCCGTCACCAAATGGCGATCACGCAGATCAAGTTTGGAACGATTCAGCACCGAATCAAGAACGACATCGGCAAAAGCTCCGTCATCAACCCGTTGCAGAATTTCGTATGCGGCCCGTCGCGGGCTATCTGTTGGTCGGGAGGCCAATTAAAGTTGCATCCCTTCAAGTCGCCGGATCCGTTCCTCCATCGGCGGATGGGTAGAAAACAGCTTACGAATACCACCAGCTTTGAGCGGATTAACAATAAACATATGTGCAGTCG
>JAOZQF010000122.1 GCA_029932345.1 Desulfuromusa sp.
GCCAGAATGTCACCGAACAGATAGGCCACCAGATCAATTCTGACATCCCGCATAAAGGCCAGCGTCACTAACCCGAGAGAGAGTGCCCCGTGAGCAAAGATGCCGAGCATGGTATCACTGGCCAATTGTCGCTGTCGCTGGCTGTAAAAAAGGAGAATGGCCAGCAGTTGGCAGATGATGATAATTCCAACGGTTAAATTAATCTGCAAGAGAAAACCCAGCGCAACTCCAAGCAGTGCCGAATGGGACAACGTATCACCAAAGTAGGCCAGCCGTCGCCAAACCACGAAAGAGCCGAATGGACCGGCGACCAGAGCAACACCCAGCCCCCCGATTAAGGCGCGCAACAAAAAATCATCAATCATTGGTGGGCCTCCTGCCACAGGTTGCACAGTGGTCGTGATGATGGGTCTTATCGTGGACATAGACCGCCATAGATTGAACCGCAGCAGTGCCGAACAGCTCGATAAATGCCGGATCATTGGTTACCGATTCGGGGGTGCCGCTACAGCAGATATGCCGGTTCAAACAAAGAACCTGATCGGTTGCCGCCATCACCAGGTGGAGATCATGGGAAACCATCAGCACTGCGCAGCCCCGCTGATTACGTATTCGGGAGATCAACTGATAAAGTTCGACCTGACCATGGACATCAACCCCCTGCACCGGTTCGTCCAGAACCAGAAGCTCCGGTTCACGAACCAGCGCCCGGGCCAACAGAACCCGCTGTAACTCACCGCCGGAAAGGGTCTGCACCGCAGAGTCAATGACCTGTGCGACACCAACTTCGGCTAATAATGATAAAATTTTGCCCTGATCATTATTGCAGGCCAGTGCCATGAACCGTTTTACCGTCAGTGGAAGGGTGGGGTCCAGATGGAGCCGCTGTGGCATATAGCCGATGCTCAACCCTGATTGCCGCTTAACTGTTCCGCTGGTTGGTTTCTGCAACCCGAGAGCGACCCGGAGTAGAGTGGTTTTGCCCGCGCCATTTGGACCGATAACGGTTAAAATTTCACCCGGCCCAATCTTCAGGTTGACGTTTTCCAGCAGCAGTCGTTGCCCCAGAACAAGATTGACAGAAGAGGCTTCCAGGAGTGGTTGTATGGGACGATTCATGATTCACCTGCCCCGGAAAGTTTGATTCGGCAGTGTGGACAGAGCCCCATGATCTCCACCGTATGCTGATGAACTTCAAAATCTGCATCAGCTGCACTCTGCTCAATGGCCGTTGTAATCAGTGAAGAATCGAGCTCAGCAAAAGATTTACAGGCTTTACAGATCAAAAACTGCCCGTCGTGGGGGTAGCCGGGGTGGATACAGCCAACGTAGGCATTCAATGAATTAATTCGGTGGATTAAGCCGAGATCAAGTAAAAAATCGAGAGCTCGGTAAACGGTGGGGGGGGCAGCACGCCCATCCTGTTGCAGCTTTTCCAGAATTTCATAGGCCCCGATCGGTTTATGCTGCTGCCAGATCAGTTCAAAAACCCGGCGTCTGGTTGCAGTGAAACGTTGATCCCGTTGTTTACATAGTTGTTCTGCGCTGGTCATCGCAGCGACAAGACAACTTTGATGATCATGCGCCCCGGAGATGAACTGTAGATTCTGTGTGGAATTCACGGTTTTTTCCTCTCTTCATTCACTTGCTTCATCGACTGTTATATTATAACATAACAAATCAGTCAACCCGTCCACGCTGTATCGATTGCTGAGGTGAGGTTATGGCAAAAATTTATTTCTTCGTTCTGCTTCTATTCATGCTGGTTTCCCCGGTATGGGCTGTTGAACCACCAGCTCCTGCGGTTGTGGTCAGTATCAAACCGCTCCATTCATTGGTGGCCGGGGTGATGCGAGGGGTTGCTAGCCCTTTGTTGCTGGTCAAGGGGGGAGGCTCTCCCCATGGTTATGTGCTGCGTCCCTCTGAGGCGCGAGCTTTAGCTAAAGCTCAGTTGGTTATCTGGGTGGGAGAGGACCTGGAAAGTTTTCTGCTGAAACCTCTTAAAACCTTCGGACAAAGCACCAATCAGCTTAAACTTTCTGAGCAGTTACAGGATTATCTGCTGATGAAACGGCAAGGGGGGAGTTGGGGGAAACATCTTCACAGACACTCCCATCAAGAAGAGAGTGCTGACTTCCACATCTGGCTCGATCCTGCTCTGGCTAAACAGATTGTTGTCTTAACCGGAGATCGGTTGTCCGAGATTGATCCGGCTCACGCTTCTCTCTATCGCAGTAATACAGCAGCTCTGATCAAAAAACTGGACAGACTCGACCACTCTTTAAGGGGTCAGCTTGAACCAGTGAAAGATGTCCCCTATGTCGTTTTCCATGCAGCCTATCAGTATTTTGAATCGGCCTATGGATTGAATGCTGTCGGCTCAATTACCATTGATCCAGAGAGACAACCGGGAGTGAAAAGGATTCAAGAAATTCGCCATAAAATAAAGCAGTTGGGTGCGCGGTGTGTATTCAGTGAGCCACAATTCAAATCACGTCTGGTTGCCACAGTGATTGAAGGGACAGATGCAAGGACCGGGGTTCTCGATCCCCTGGGTGGAGATCTCCCCGCCGGGGAAGATGCCTACTTTCAACTGATGAGCCGCCTGGCGGAGAATCTAGTCGCCGGGTTGAACCAGAATCGGTGAATCTATGGTCAGTCGGATTATCCGGGGACTTATTTTCGATCAGCCCCCATAGTCAAGCTAACTTCAAGCTCACTTAGTTGGTCGAGCCAAGTAGATCTTCCAGGATGGCAACCCCTTCGGTTACGTAGGGGTCATCGGCGATCTCTTCATCCAGGGTCTTGGTTTTCTTTTCATCATCATCGGCCATTGCACCATGGGGTGCCATTCTCTCTTTTTCATCATGCAGTTGATCGCGCTCAGCCAGAATATCCTTCAGTAGCAGAGATTGTTGAGTCTCTTCACGCCTCTGCTTGGCACTATTGGCATCAGAAATAATTTCCTGAAAATCTTTATTCTCTTTGATTCGAACTGCGCTGTGTTGCTGTAGTTCTGAGATGTTTTCAGGTGCGGGTTCCCACGGTTGGTAGGCCGCTGAATCAATATGATCCCATGGCAACGCATTATCCAAATATTTTTCTCCACTCTTTAAACCATCCAGGCGTGATGGCAATTCAATGTCTGGAATAATCCCTTTTTCCTGGGTTGATTCGCCACTGATTCGATAAAATTTCTGGATGGTGATTTTCACTGCACCAAGGGGCATGTACTTTTCCATCCCCCGCAGGTTAACAAAGCGATCAAGATCCAGCAGCGCCTGTACGGTTCCTTTGCCGTGGGTATGCTCATCACCAACAATCAGAGCCCGCCCATAATCTTGGAGAGCTCCCGCGAGAATTTCCGAAGCTGAAGCACTGAAACGGTTGACCAGCACAATCATCGGCCCGGTATATTCTACAGATGGATCGTTGTCACTCATCACCTGGATTTGCCCTGATCCTCTCCGAATCTGTACGACCGGGCCGGTTTTGAAAAAAAGACCGGTCGTACTCACTGCATCAGAGAGGGATCCACCGCCATTATTACGTAGATCGAGAATCAGCCCGGAAATTTTCTCTTTGCGCAGCTTCTTCAACTCCTGGCGTAAATCATCGGTACAGTTGCGATTTGTTTTCCCACTGTAATCACGATAGAAGGAAGGTATTTTGATATAACCAAAGGTTTGACCACTTTTATCATCAGTTACCGTCGTTCCTTTGACAAAAGTCTCTTTGATTTCCACAACATCACGAACAATTGGAATAACCAGACGGCTGCCATCGGCTTTTCTGACCGTTAATCGAACCTCGGTCCCCTTCTTCCCCCGGATGAGAGCAACCGCGTCACGAATTCGGGTATCAGTGATGTCGACAGGATCATCATCTCCTTCCGCAACTTTAAGAATAATGTCATCCGCTGCCAATTGTCCCTGCCGTGCAGCAGCACTTCCGGGAATGACCCGTACTACTTTGATATAACCATCATCTTCACGCAGCGTTGCACCGATCCCCTCCAGGGAACCGCTCATCTGAATATCAAAATCTTCCTTTGTTGTTGGCGGCAGATAGCTGGTGTGTGGATCATACGCCCGGGCAATTGCATTTAGATAGCGATTATAATGATCCTGAGGGGTCTCTTTGAGCATCCGTTTTAATAAATTATGATCAGTTTTTGCAACTTTCTCCTTGGCCTGAAACAACAATTCTTCGTCTGTATCTTGATCAACGGAGAGTAAGTTACCATCATCATCGACACCAATATCATCCTCACGCAGACTGATGTAGCGGGAGAAAACCTGCCCCTTGATAATTTTTCTCCAGCGCTCGCGCAGCTCGGTCAAATTGGCTGCATAATCCAATTTTTCAGGATCAGTTTCGATACTTTCGACCCGGGTTGGATCAATTTCTTCCTGGAAAAGTTCGGTGATAATGATTTGGATCTGAGCAATCCTGAGATTCAAAATATCCCGACCGGCAAGTGGCAATTCCAGTCGCCCACGGCGGATAGCATCATCAATCTGATCTCGGAAAAAATTTAACCGGTCAATATCTTCCTGCAGGAGGAACCGTTTTTGAAAGTCGAGTTGTTTCAGGTAGAGATCGAATGCCGCTTGAGAGAGAGCATCATCGGTGGGCTTCTGCGTGTAGTGCTTGCCGCTGAGTTGTTGCTGCAGCATATGGCCGAGGAGCCGGGCCCGGTTAGTATCAAAAAGATCAGCTTCTTTGCCCCAGGAACTGATTGGCAACAACGTGAGTAGCAGAACTAAAATAATTTTATTTAAATATTTTGCCGGATAAAACATAAGAAGTGACCCCATTAACCTCAATAACAACACAGTGTTCAAAATTCTTAAGACAATGTAACCCTGACCAGCAAGCAATCGCAAGTGACAATTACAAAACAAACACCCGCTAGCAGCCTGT
>JAOZQF010000123.1 GCA_029932345.1 Desulfuromusa sp.
CAACCTTGTAGCTGTTATCAGCCTGAATTTCAAAGGTCATGTAACTGCTACCGATGCGGTTGCCGTCTTTGGCAAACTGCAGCGGGCCGGTGATCCCTGGAATTGGTGTGTCCATGCTCATCAGGTAATCAGCAGCTTTTTTGGTATCAAAGCTGTTGTTTTGCTCCATAGCATAGATGATGGCACGCATACCGTCGGCATTCATCAGGGTCCAGATTGATGGGGGAAGCTTGCCGTAGGTGGCTTCGTAGTTTTTCAGGAAATCTTTGGCGACATCATAGGGGAGCATGTCGGGTGTTGGAACGTTGATGATAAAAGCACCTTTGGCAGCAGATCCAGCCAGTTTGGCAAAGTCAGGATTGTCGTTGGCATCACCACCGATGAAGTCGGCTTTGATCCCAAGGGCAACTTGCTGAGCCCGCAGTTGGCCGCCGTCGGTATAGTAACCGGCGAAGAAAATTGCATCAGGCTTTTTGGATTTGATGTTGGTCAGAACCGGGGTGAAGTTCTGGGAATCAGCCTTGATTTTGGCGTAAGTGACAACATTTCCACCCGCTTTTTTGATTTCTGCGACAGTCGCTTCGGCCAAGCCAGCAGCATAGCTGGAGAAGTCAGAGATAACTGCAATGTTTTTGTAGTTTTTGACGTTAACCATGTAGTTTGCGGCAAAAACAGCTTCGGCACTGTTGGGGAAGGAGTTACGCAGGAATGTCCAGTAACCGTGCTGGGTCAGGCCATCGGCGGTGCCGTCAGAGGTTTGCAGTACGCCAGCGTTGAAGTAGGTTTTCTGAGCTGCTTCGGCGCAAGTTGAAGTGTAGGAACCGATAACCATGGAGACACCCTTGTTAACCAGGTCTTTAGCGCAGATAGCGGCTGCCATTGCGGTCCCTTGATCATCACAGGGGATAACTTCAATCTTTTTCCCCATAACGCCACCTTTGGCATTGATTTGTGCGGCCAGCAACCGAACCGAATCTTCGATCCCTTGACCTTCGTTGGCATAGCTGCCGGTAATTGGTGCTTGAACCCCGACCTTAAGGGTATCAGCCCAGGATAGACCGGCCATCAGGGCGACGGTGCAGAGAGCTAAAAGGATGTTACGAATTGTTCTTTTCATCTGTTCCTCCTCGTAGGATGGTTGAAAACAATGTTCTATGAAAGACTACCTATCCGTTTATGATCGGTCAATTGAATTGCCGGTCACGATACGGTATTTCTGTAAAATAGCAGAAAATAGTTATCAATGCTTGTTTAAACCAAGCATTTGTTTTAAAGCGTGTTGAGCAATTCCCGGGTTCTCTTTAAGTCGACGTTTCGAATAGGGGAGCCAGTCTTCCCCGTACGGGACATAAATCCTCAATCTGTGCCCGGCAGCGAGGATGATTTCACGCAACTCTTCATCAACTCCGAGGAGCATTTGGAACTCATATTGATCGGGTTTGAGACCCAGTTCACGAATCAGTTTCATTGATTCAAAGATCAAGAGTTCATCGTGGGTTGCGATTCCGACGTAGGCTCCCTGCTTAAACAGCAATTCCAGAGACGCCATAAAATTACCATTGATTGCCTGCGGATTTTTCCAGGCATCTTTACGTGATTCGATGTAGATCCCTTTACAGAGGCGATAATTTTGAAAGCCGTCACCCAGATCAATAACGTCCTGCGGAGTGCGGCGTAGATAGCCCTGAAAAGCGGTACCAACGTGGCCGGGAAATTCTTCCCGTAATTTGCGGAAGAATTTAAAAGTGACATCGGTGACCGGAACATCTTCAATATCGATACGGACAAAATTATCCAGATTTTTGGCTTCAACAACCAACTCACGAATAATGTCAAAGCAGCGATCTTCGTCGAGGAGCAGTCCCATCTGGGTCGGCTTGATCGACAGGTTGGCATCGAGTTTTTCGCGCTCAATTGTTTTGAGAATTTCCAGACCATCATTTTTAAATGCAACTGCCTGCTCAAAGTCGGTAATAAACTCACCAAGAATATCGATGGTGGTCATTATCCCCTGCTGATTCAGATCTTTGGTGACCTGAATAGCGTCAGCCAATGTCGATCCGGCAATGTAGCCTTTGGCGAAATGGCTGACAATCGGTTTGGGGACGTGCATGATGGTTTTTGCTACAACATAGTTGAATAGTGACAATTTTTTACTCCGTAAAAAATAGGTTCAAGGAGTCAGGTTCAAGGAAAAAGGTAAAACCTTGAACCTGACTCCTTGTCCCTTGCTCCTGATTCTATTCCTCATCCAAAAACGGATATTCAAAAGTTTGCGGTGGCACAAAGTTTTCTTTGATTGCGCGAACCGAAGCCCAGCGCATCAGATTCTGTTTGCTGCCCGCTTTGTCGTTGGTTCCCGAGGCGCGTCCTCCACCAAAAGGTTGTTGACCGACAACGGCACCGGTCGGTTTGTCGTTGATGTAGAAGTTGCCCGAGGCATTTTCCAGCTTGGCCAGGGCGAGGCTGATTGCCGGGCGGTCTTGGGAAAAGACGGCCCCGGTCAAGCTGTAGGGAGAGGTCTGATCACATAATTCCAGAGTTGCTTCGTAGTCAGCATCGGGATAGCAATACATCGTCATCACCGGACCAAAAATTTCTTCTTCCATGGTTTTAAAATGGGGGTCGGTTGTGGTGATGACCGTTGGCTCGATAAAGAAGCCCTTACTGTCATCATATTTCCCCCCAATGACGATCTCAGCGTCCTTGGCTGCGGCGGCGTAATCAATATATTGGGTGATGGTATTGAATGCTGCTTTGTCGATGACAGCGTTGAAAAAATTACCAAAATCACACACATCACCCATTTTGATCCGACCTGTTTGGGCTTTTAACTCTGACAGCACCGGTTCCCATAATGACTCGGGGATGTAGGCACGGGATGCAGCCGAACATTTTTGTCCCTGATACTCAAAGGTGCCACGGACAATTCCGGTTGCGAGGGCTTTAACATCGGCAGAAGGATGGGCAACAATGAAGTCTTTGCCGCCGGTTTCACCGACGATGCGTGGATAGGTTTTATATTTGTTTGCAGCAATATTGTTGCCGATCTGTTTCCACATGCTCTGAAAGACCGGGGTGCTGCCGGTAAAGTGGATGCCGTTGAAGTCGGGACTGTCGAGGCAGACGTTGCCGACATCGCTGCCGGAACCGGGGACAAAGTTGAGAACGCCGTCTGGCATCCCTGCTTCCTGAAACATTTTCATCAGATGGTAAGGGGCGTAAACGGCAGAGGAGGCCGGTTTCCAGACCACGGTGTTGCCCATAATCGCTGGTGCGGTGGGGAGATTGCCGGCAATCGCGGTAAAGTTAAATGGTGCCACAGCAAAGACAAACCCTTCGAGGGGGCGATGCTGAACATAGTTCCAAATTGGCGAAGGTGAATGGAGCGGTTGGTCTTTATAGATTTCCTGAGCAAAGTAGACATTGAAACGGATGAAGTCGATCAGCTCACAGGCGGCATCAATTTCGGCCTGGAAGGGGCTTTTGCTGATATTCAACATGGTGGCTGCATTGATCAGAAACCGATACGGCCCAGCCAGCAGATCAGCTGCTTTCAAAAAGATCGAAGCCCGTTCTTCCCAGCGCAGACTTTGCCACACCGGCTTGGCGGCCATGGCAGCATCAATCGCCATCTGAACTTCTTTGGCTCCGGCTTTGTGATATTGACCCAGTTCAATGGAATGATCATGGGGACAGGCAATTTTAGCCAGATTGCCGGTACGAACTTCCTTACCACCAATGATCAGAGGAACCTCAATTTGCTTCGATTTCAGCTCTTCCAGAGCATCTTTAATTTTCTGCCGTTCCGGGGTGCCCGGTGCATAGGAGAGAACTGGTTCATTTTGTGGAAAGGGGATGTTGATCGATGCATTGTTGAGAACAGACATAGTTGGATGCTCCTTAGCTATTTAAAAGGGTGTAGAGGTTTTTATTAACTGGGTTGGTGTAATAGCAATGAGAGTGCCAAACTCTGTTTTGAGAGGTAGAACATCTCTGCATTGATAACTAACTATCTGTTTACTATGAGAAGTTAAAATAAATAAAAACTTTTAAGGTAGGTTTTTCCCGGATTTAATAATTCTTTGAATAGGTTTTTGAGGCTATTTATGCAGAATCGCATAATAACTTTTTGGGTTTAACAGAGCCGATGTTTTTTTAGTTTCCTGGCAATAGTTGATTGGTTCACTTCAAGGGCTTGCGCAATTTCGGTTTGATTGTGAAACTTCTGGAGAGCTTTTTTAAGCAACTCCTTTTCGACCAGGTCCAAGGTTTGTTGCAGGGAAACTCCATGGGGGAGATCAAAGCTGGAAGGTTTATTCGAAGCGGTGTGGGAGGTGATCTGCATCGGCAGGTCGGAGAGGTCGATCAACTCGGTCTCCGACATTACCACCAGACGTTCACAAATATTCATCAACTCTCTGACGTTTCCCGGATAGGGGTAGGCGGTCAGACTGTCCAGCGCAGCTCTGGTCAGCCGTTTTCGCGAGCCAATTTTCCTGGAAAACTCGTCGATATAGTGGCGGATCAATGGCGTGATGCAATCGGGGCGGTCGCGAACTGCGGGAACCTGAATCGGGATAACATTGAGACGATAATAGAGATCCAGGCGAAATTTACCTTGATCAACCATTTTTTCCAGATCCTGGTGAGTGGCTGCCAGCACTCGTACATTGACGATCCGACTTTTTGTGTCACCGAGTCGGGTGATGCGACCATCTTCGAGAAAACGGAGCAGTTTAACCTGGGATGATAGTGGTAACTCAGCAACTTCATCAAGGAATAGCGTCCCTTCGTTCGCCAGTTCGAAATGGCCCGGTTTGCCACTACTCAAAGCCCCGGTGAAAGCCCCTTTCTCGTAGCCGAACAGTTCTGCCTCAATCAGGGATTCGGGGATAGCGCCACAGTTAA
>JAOZQF010000124.1 GCA_029932345.1 Desulfuromusa sp.
GCAAACCGATCACATCCAGATTGCCACCACCATAATCGGTCACTTTCTGCTTTTCTACGCTCTTCTCGATAGCTTGAATCTGATCACGCAACCGACCCGCATCTTCAAAACGGAGATCCTCTGCGGCTTGAGCCATTCGCTGTTGGAGACGGATAATAACCTCCGATTCGCGCCCTTCGAGAAGTTGAATAACACCATCCACCAGCTTACGGTAATCGGCCTGACTGATTTTTCCGTGACAGGGGGCACTGCACTGACCAATTTGATGGAACAGGCAAGGACGCCCCCGCTTGCGACAACGCTCGACAGGGGAATGGCGCAATGGGAAGATCCGATAAATCTCTTTGAGGGTCTCACGAATTGCCGCCGCAGAAGAATAGGGGCCAAAATAGTGGGCTCCGTCATTTTTAACCTGCCGGACAACTTGCATCATTGGAAATGGATCGTGCAGATCAATCCGTACCGAAACATAGGTTTTGTCGTCACGCAGTTCAATATTGTAGCGGGGACGGTATTTCTTGATCAGGGTGTTTTCCAGCAGCAACGCTTCTTTTTCAGTGTCTGTGACAATAACTTCAATTCGGGCAACTTTTTCCATCAACAGTGGAATCTGTAACCGTCCGTCCCCAGCGGCAGAAAAATAGCTGCGCAAACGACTACGAAGCTGCTTGGCTTTGCCGACATAGAGAACTTTGTCGTCAGAACCAAACATCAGGTAGACACCTGGAGAGAGTGGATATTTTTTTAGATCAAGGGAAATCATCGCTTAAGCATAATCAAGAACTGCTGCCAGATAAAGGGGTGTTTATCTTTTTCGGTTTTTGTCTGGTACTCCCCGCACTTATTGGTATAATGATGTGTTATAGAATCAGGAAACATTCAGGTCGCCCAGATAAAAACACAGCTATAAACTGCTCCCACAGGAAACCCATGGGGAGCATTGCTGAGTCAAGCCGATAAAAGGGAAATACGTGAATCCATTTTGGGGTAATATTTTTCGCAGCAGTGGTTACGAACAAACATTGGCCTATTTTCTCAGCACCATGCCGATGTTCAAAGAGCTGGATAAACGGGAACTGGCCTTTCTGGAAAATGTCGTCCATGTGCGAAAATACGAGGTTGACGAAATAATTTTCAGCGAAGGAGATATTGGTTCGGGGATGTATACCATCCGCTCGGGAGAAGTTCAAATTTACACTCGAGGAGAACAGGATCAGGAGATAGAACAGGCCATTCTTGAATCAGGTGACTTCTTTGGCGAAATCTCCCTAACTGCATCACGACCACGTTGTGCTTCTGCTCGCGCCACTGAACCCACCGTACTGGTCGGATTATTCCGTACCGACATGCTGGAAGCTGTCCGTCGGCATCCAGCCCCATCGGCAAAAATCATGTTAGGTTTAAACCGGGTGATCAGCGACCGACTTTTACAATGCAGCCTGCAACTTGAAGAATTAAAAAAACAACTGGCTGATAGCCAGAAGCAGCAAGCTGATGGGTAATCAGAGCGGCATGAGCCGGGCACAGGTTGCAGTTCTCTACCTGGTACTGACCATGGCAATTGCATCAGGAATTGCCATCTACTCCTCTGCCTCCACCGTCACTGCGCTGTTAAAAACAGCAACAGCAGGGCTGTTTCTGCCGATCTTACTATCATTGATCGTCTCTTACCTGCTCGACCCGGCTGTCTATTTTTTCGAAGGGAAAAAAATCGGTCGCACCCTGAGTATTTTTATTGTCTATTTCCTCCTGTTCTCGACAGTGTCCTTATTTCTACTGATCATCGGTCCACCTAATTGGGAAGGGATGGTACAGGCTCTCAAAGCTGATTTCCCCCGTTATATCAGCCATGCAATTGAATATCTAAGCGGCTTATTGACCGCTGTTCAGGAACATTTTCCCTTCATAGAAAACTACAACCTTGCCGAACGGATGAGTGCAATATCACAGGCTATCTTCGGTTTTATTTTAAAAGAAACACCACGATCTGCGATGCGAATTGGCAGCCTCCTTTTACTGGTCCCCCTGTTTTCCTTCTTTTTCTTACGCGACAGCCGCCGGATCATGCGCAGTCTCATCTCCCTAACCCCGAACCGCTACTTTGAAGTGGTTCTGGATATTTATGCCCATGTCAGCTGGCAATTGGCCCATTTCATTCGAGGTCGTATCCTGGAAGCGTTGATTATTGGAGTCGTTATCTGGATGGGGCTATCACTAACTGATATCCGCTATGCCCCGATTCTGGCAATTATTGCCGGAGTCACAAATCTGGTTCCCTATATTGGACCACTGATCGGGATGCTCCCTGGACTGATCATTGCACTGGTAGACCTGGGGGTGGGGGGACAATTCTGGTGGATTCTTTGTGTTTATGTCCTGATTGCACAGATCATTGTTGATAATTTCATCCTGATTCCAATCCTCATTTCCAAGGTCTCAAACCTCCACCCTCTCGGGGTCATTCTGGCGATTGTGATGGGGGGGCAGCTTTATGGAGTTATCGGGATGATTATCGGGGTTCCGATTGTCAGTATTTTAAATATCTTTATCATTGAAATTCGTCACAACCGGCGTAACTTCAATCCCTATAATCGCTATTTTACCAGTCGGGGAAAACTTCTCTGACCGGTTAATTTCTCCTCTTTCAACCTGCATTCATATTGAATTTCAAATCCGCTTTTGCAGAAAAACCTGCAGGCCAAATGAAACCAGGACTGCTCCGGTTAACCCTTCCAGGGTACGACCCAGCGGGCTACTTTTAAACCAACCACTCACCTGGCAGACCAGCAGTGCCAGTAACCCTTGATAGATCATTCCAATAACAAAATGGACTGCGGCCATAGAGAGTGATTGCAACACCGGTGAACGGGTTGGATCAATAAACTGCGGCAAAAAAGCCATGTAAAAAAGAAGAGTTTTGGGATTAAACACATTACTGATAAAGCCCTCACCCAGGGAACGGCGCAATTGGAATTGACGGGTTTTGATCGGTTGAATTTCCGGGGATATGGGCTTCTTCCCCCGGACAGCTCTCCACAAACTACAACTTCCCAACCAGAGCAGGTAACCACCACCAAACAGCTTTAAAACATTAAACGCTACGGCTGATTGCAGCAGTAGCGCTGAAATTCCTAAAGCTGAAACCAGAGCGTGAACAAACAGTCCCGAACAAATACCAGTGCTGGTAGCGATACCATCTTTCCAGCCACCGCGAGAAGTGTTTCTTATCACCAGCAGAGAATCGACACCGGGAAACAGGGTCAACAAGGTGATCGCAAATAAAAATGTCCAGAACTGATCAATCATACCGATCTCACAAACAATATGGAATATTCAGAACTAGCTGCCACCAAGTTCCCGAGAACGGGCCGCCGAAGCGGAAACGGCCTCCATCAAAGTGGTGCGTAAGCCATTTTTTTCCAGAGTGCTGATTCCGGCAATCGCGGTTCCACCCGGTGAACAGACCTGATCACGTAAAATTGCCGGGTGTTCACCGGTTTCACGAACCATCAGAGCGGCACCGACAACAGTCTGAACGGCCAGAGCATGGGCAATGTCACGTCGCAACCCCTCCCGGACACCTCCATCGGCAAGCGCTTCAATAACCGTATAAATATAAGCCGGACCTGAACCCGATAATCCGGTTGCTGCATCCATTTGCCGTTCGTCAATCAACTGCACCTTGCCGACTGACTCGAACAACTGCTTAACCATCAGCAGATCATCCTCACTGGCATGGTGTCCCGGACAAATGGCACTGGCAGCCTCTCCAACCAGCGCCGGAGTATTGGGCATCACCCGGACAACTTTTGGCGATCCCTGGAAAAACTTTTCTATCGATGCGGTGGTGACACCTGCAAGAATTGAAATCATCAATTTATCACCCATCTGGACCGCCGAAACTTCTTCAAGAACTTCGACGACAATCTGCGGCTTGATTGACAACACCACAACATCGCAACTCTCCATCAATTCAAGGTTGCTGTCGGCCAATTTAATCCCAAAAGCTTCAATCAGATGGTTACGGCGCAGCTCACTAGGTTCTGAGGCCATAATCTTGTCAGCCGGAACAGCGGCAGCTAATAACCCCTTGATCATTGCTTCTGCCATGTTTCCACCACCGATAAATCCAATTTTCTGTAGATTTGTCATTTTCTACCCCTTTATTCTCATTGCCAAGTAACGAAGTCTTGATGATACTCATAAAAAACGACGATGGCTAAGCAAAAATTCACCTGCGGAAAATAAAATCAGCTAAGATGTGGGGGGGATGCTCCCCACCTTTACCCGGGAGAACATAGCTGAATGAAAATTCAACCAGACAACAACTGCTCGGTTGCCGATGCTGCCGGACAATATAAATCGTAGAAAAAATCATGGACGGGTAAATAACGTCCGCAGAGGAGAAAACCATGACAATTGAGGAACTTGCCAGATTTGATGGTATTGATGGTCGAGCAACCTATGTTGCCGTCAATGGGATCATTTACGATATCAGCAGCAGCCAACTCTGGCAGTCAGGCCGTCACGAGGGGGGACATAAAGCCGGGCAGGATCTGACCGAAGAGTTACGGTCGGCTCCCCATCTCAAGTCTGTGATCGAGCGGTTTCCGGTGGTTGGAAAGGTTCAGAACAGAGGAGAGGAAAAACAACAGCCAGTGACCGGGATCCCCCTGTTATCAATTATAATTATGGCCTTTGTGACGCTGTTGATGCTTGCCACCTATATGCTTTAGTTCTAGGAGGCTGTGCTCCTCCGCGCAGGGGATCCAATGCACACTCGCAAAACTCGCCTACGGCTCAAACATTCCTCGCTTAGCCTTGAATTCCCTGCGTTCCGGAAATATTGGGG
>JAOZQF010000125.1 GCA_029932345.1 Desulfuromusa sp.
AAAAACATCTGTTTGAAATACCTCATGATGCACTGGTCGTGCTGGGAGCCTATGGTCATGGTCCGGTGAAAGCTCTATTTGGCAGCAGTATGGAACTAATCCAGTCAAAACTACCCAACCCGCTACTGGTTGTCGGACCGAAATATCAGCCTCACGAATAGATGATAGCGACCCACAAGAAAGAGATAAACTGAAAAACCCTCCCATTTAACATGAGAAGATCGATCAACGTGAAACAGGGAGGATTCTCCTACTTTGTCACCCGCTTCGAATCCCGGTAATGAACAAATTAAAAAAGCCCTTCCCGAAAAACGGAAAGGGCTTTTTTAATTTGGCGTCCCCAGGGGGATTCGAACCCCCGTCGCCGCCGTGAAAGGGCGGTGTCCTGGGCCAGGCTAGACGATAGGGACTTAACTCTCAAGTCCCTGCGGGAAATGTACCCGCAGAACGCTACTCACTTCTTCAACCATCACACCACTTGATACGGTGAAAACCGGCGTGATGCAGAAGCATTAAATACACTAAAACGTGACAAATGTGCAAGTAGAAACAATCAATTCACAGCAAATTATCCGCACTCTTTCAATTCAGTACAAACCCGGTTCCGTCCCCGGTGCTTTGCCTGATAGAGGAGAGTATCGGCACGTTGTAGCGCATCATTAAGATCCTCATTCTGTTGGCGAATGATAACCCCGGCGCTCAAACTGAAACTATAATTCTCCATTGAACCCTTAAATGAGATAGCAGCAACCGCAGCACGAATCCGCTCGGCAATAGCTTTAATTTTCTCAAAGGGTTCCGAAGCAATAAAGACGGCAAACTCCTCCCCACCAAGTCGCACCTGAATGTCACTTTCCCGGGTCTCCTGTAAAATTGTCCCGGCAACCTCGCGAATAACTTCATCTCCGGCTCGATGGCCAAAGGTGTCATTCACCCGCTTGAAGTGGTCAATATCCAGAGAAATCAGCCCAACGGTTGCGTTTGGATCACGATCATTGATCCCAAAAAGACGCTGTACCGACTCCCGCATATAGAGGCGTGTATATAGGTTGGTCATGGAGTCGCGAATTGACCGCTCGTAGAATTTCTGCCGCTCCTTCTCCAATGAGCGATGGATCAACTCCCGCTCGACCGCAACATTCAAAGGGGCTGAGAGTTGCCGTAAAATTTCAACCACCTCATCTGCGGGTGAAACCTGAGATGATAGATAAAAGACCGCAATAGATTGAAAGACCTTGGTATCAGGTTCAAGGAGTGGAACCGTCAAACGACAGAGCGGAAGCTCCTCGCCATGAGGAACATCACAATGATAGACAACCTGGTGGCCATAAATATCCAACCAGTGATCAAAGCTGCGCCCCAGCAAACCGTAAAATTCTTTTGGAATAACTGTTTCAATCGGTCTGAACATCGACTCTGAGCTGAAACGGAGACAGGAGGAGTGGCCATCCAGAGCATAAAATTCAAGTTTGCTTACCGCAATAACTTCATTGACCAAGGTTAGACACTCTGTGGCAATCTCTCTGAAAGATTTATACGTGACCATTGATTCCATAAACTTACGCAGAATCCGATTTAACTTGGTGAGTTTTAAGACATCAGTACTGGTCTGGGTCAGGAGATAAAGTCCACAGTCAATGTTCTTCAGTTGAGCAAACATGAAAGAGATCAATTCTTCGGGAATAATCGACCCATGTTGAGGAGCGATCATCTTAGCGGGATATTTTTCAAGTTTGGTCAAACCATGGTAAAGAATTTCTCGTGAGGGCATGTAATGTTCATGAAAGGGGCGAATCGCCTCAAAATAAGATTCATCTTTGGCAACCAACTGCCACTCCTCCGTGAATCCACCAAAAAGATCACTGGAAAAGAGAGTGGCGGAGTGACGATCAAAGGTGCAGAACGCTCCGGCAAAATGTAAATAGGGGGTGAGGATAAACTCCAATTTCCGGCCACCAAGATCAAGCTCCCAACCCAGCTCTTCAACACAAACAAACTTCAAGTCCAATCCATAATGTTTTAACAGAGCAATCACCCGCCAATGGCTGACAATAACCGCATCTTCGCGACTGATCATCTGGTCGATAAGGGGTAACGCACCGGTAATATCGGGATCTTGATGTTGGCAAACAAAATAGCGGATATGGTTAAAAGGGATGATATCTTCGATTTTTCTCAGGGTGTTTTGAAAGGTTAATTTGGAACCGGGATCAATCAGCACAGATTGATCGCCATTTTCGATCAGATAAACATGACATTGGAATGGATCTCCCGGCAGCAGGTGTCCCACCCACCAGATTCGGTCACCAATCTGAATTGCCTTATCGGGATCAGAAACATCGATCTTCCCGGAAAAACCCTCACGACCCATGAGTCATGACTCCTTGTCTCAACATGACATAACCACACGACAACTGAAGATATCTAAAAATATCCATAACTTGAAGGTAACCGTAACATATTTTTTTTCTGGATAACAATTTTAATAGCAAGAATCGGGTTGGCGATGACCACAACCAATGTTAATTTTGAGTTGTTTAGACAAGGAGTTCATTATGGCAGATGATTATCAACGTATTATGAAAGCAATTCAGTTTCTAAAAAGTTCCACCCTTGAGCAACCGTCCCTTGATGAGACGGCCAGGCATGTTGGATTGAGCCCTGCACACTTTCAGCGCCTTTTCCACCGCTTTGCCGGAGTCAGCCCGAAGCGTTTTCTGCAACATCTGACCGGTGATCAGGCCAAAAAGCTGTTAAAACAATCCGTTCCAATACTTGATACGAGTTTTGCAGTGGGATTAAGTGGTCCTGGACGACTGCATGATCTATTAATCAACGTCACCGCAGTCACCCCGGGAGAATACAAATCCGGGGGGATCAATCTGCAGATAAAATACGCGACTCACCAGACCCCGTTCGGGAGGTGCTTTATTGCAATCACCGAGCGAGGAATTTGTCAGCTGGAATTTATTGATACCGATAACGGAGCAGAAACCTCTATTTCCAGACTACAGAAAGCCTGGCCAAATGCCACGATTGTCAAAGATCAAACCGTGACGGGAACGACCATCCAACAAATTTTTTCTCCTCTTAAAAAACCGGTCGACAAACCACTGCTACTGCTATTACAGGGGACAAATTTCCAACTGCAAGTCTGGCAAGCCCTGTTAAGAATCCCGGAGGGTTGTGTCACATCATACGGTTATCTGGCAAAAAAAGTTGGAAAACCAACAGCGAGCCGAGCCATTGGAACCGCCATCGGCAACAACCCCATCAGTTACTTAATCCCCTGCCACCGTGTCCTGCGCAGTGATGGTGGGATCGGGGGATACCGCTGGGGAGCTGATCGAAAATTGATGATTTTAGGGAAAGAATTGTGTAAAGTTGAAGGGTTAAAAAGCTGAGGAGAAATACAGATGAATTCAATAGCACCATATCGCTTTCATTCATTACTGATCATCCTGTTATTAATGATTTTTTTAGCCCCACTCCTTGAGGACTTCAGAACCATACGGATGGTTTTTGATATCGCATTATCGCTGATACTCATTATTGGTTGCTTTGCCGTCAGCCGCCGTAAGCTCACTCCGTGGATCGCTATCATTCTCTCGATCCCCATGCTGCTCTCAATCTGGATTGACTTTCCCAAACTTAACCTGCCCCAAATGGAAATTGTCGGTAGCATTTCCGGCATCCTCTATTTTGCCTTGATTGCCGGAGGAATTTTAGTTTTTGTATTTTCTTCCCGCAACGTGACCTGGGAAGTCATTTCGGCAGCATTAGTCGTCTATTTGCTGCTTGGGACAATATGGAGCTTTGGCTACACACTGACCAACCTTTTTGTTCCCGGCTCGTTCATCATCCCTGATCATCTGGTGGGACAAGATGGCCCTTCATATATGTACTACAGTTTCATCACCCTAACCACAGTCGGTTATGGGGATATCACACCGATATCAGGTATCGCCCGATCACTTTCCATGCTCGAAGGGATTATCGGCCAGACCTATATGGCCGTCCTTGTCGCCCGCCTGGTGGGGATGCATGTGGCTCATTCAATGAGTAAATAGCCGCAGAATTAAATCATCTGCGGGCCAAGCAAAAGCGACTACACGACGTTCATTCCAGCGGCTGCTCCCCTCTCACATAGAACCGCTGGCCTCTGCTTTCTTAACCTCAGATTTAAGAGCCTCCTCTTTGGCTTTTTTGATAACTTCCTCTTCGGTTTTTTTGATCCCAATTCTGAACAGAAGATAACCCGGGCTGACAAATTGATTTTCGGCCATTCCCAAAATTGTGCCAGAAAATGGGGCAAGTACCGGGTTTTCTTCATTGGTTATCGGATTAACTATTTGTCCCAATTGCTCGTCATACTCAACCTTCGCCCCTAATTTCACTTCGCTAAGAAAAATACCGTCAAACTCTGCCATCTGCCAGTGAGATTGGTAAAACTTTGGTTGTAACTCTGTCAACCGCTCGGGGGCATCTATCATTCCCATGGCACCCAAAAATTGTTTGACCGCATGGACACCAAAAAATATATCATCAAGATTCAGAGTCAACGGGCCACCAACTTCCAGAGTCACAGCAGGGATGCCGGCAGCCGTTGCTGCATTACGCAACATTTTTGGTGAACCTGCACTATTTAATACCGTCATACTTCCAAACCGCTCAGCCATCTGTGCCACGGTGTCATTACTCAAATCAGCACGCAATTGGGGTAGATTCGTCCGGTAGTAAGATCCGGTGTGGAGATCAATCAAACGGTCGCACTTCAAAATAATCTTCTGAAACAGATCATCAGCATAGCGGGCTGCCA
>JAOZQF010000126.1 GCA_029932345.1 Desulfuromusa sp.
AGTTAAAAATAAATCACGGCTGGCGCTAAAAATCATCCTCCCACTACTGATTCTGGTGATCGGTTTTGTCGGCTTCAGGATGATGTCGCAGTTAAAGAAAATACCCCATCGCCAACAACCGCAGCAACTGGGGATTCTGGTCGATGTTGTTGAACTTAAAAACATCACCCACCAAGTGACAATCCATGCAACTGGAACGGTTCAGGCAGAACAGGAAATTGCGCTGGTCCCTCAAGTCAGTGGCAAAATCATCTGGATTTCACCGCAACTGGTCAGGGGTGGACTCTTTAAAAAAGGGGAAACCTTACTAAAAATTGATACGAGTGACTTCGAACTGGCGGTCAGAAAATCTCACGCAGAGATTGCCCAGGTTCAAGTAGAGCTGGCAACAGAGCAGGAACGGGCCAAAATTGCGCTGTCCGAGTGGCAGCGGATCGATATTATCGATAAGGGGACGCCCGGACCGCTGGCGACCAGGGAGATCCAATTAAGGCAACAACAAGCAAATTTAGCCAGAGCAGAAGCAAACCTGCAACAGGCGCAACTCTATCTACAACGCACCGAAATAAAAGCCCCATTTAACGGACGTATCCGGCAGGAACAGGTGGATCTGGGTCAATATTTACGTGCCGGAACCAGTATCGGCAGCTTTGCCGGAACCGATCGGGCTGAAATCTACATACCGCTACCTGCCAGGGAATTAACCTGGCTGGATATCCCTTCGGTAACGGATAAACAAGGGGCATCTGCCACAATTCGCCTCCCGTCAAACGACAACATCAGCTGGTCGGGAAAGTTGACCCGCAGTCTAGGTGAAATAGATCCCAACAGCCGCATGGCAACCGTCGTTGTTACCGTTGAAGACCCCTATCAGCTGAAGAAAATTTTAAACCAGACCACTTTGCCCAACGGTCTGTTTGTCAATATTGAACTGCATGGTGAAGAATTTTCGGATATCATCGCCATTCCGCGTAAAGCTCTCCGTTCAGGCAGTCTGGTCTGGATTGCCGATAACCAGAACCGCCTGAGCTTACGACCGGTTGAGATTTTACGCCGGGAAAAGCAGCAGATACTCATCAAAAGCGGTATCAAACCCGGTGAAAAACTGATTTTGACCACCCTTGCAGGGGCTGCAGAAGGAACCTTGCTCAGACCAATTCTGCAGGAGAACCCGAAATGAACGGAGCAGTCAAATGGATGGCCGCAAACCACGTGGCTGCCAACCTGCTGATGCTGGTTCTGGTCATTGGTGGCGTCATTATGGCACCAAGTATCAAGCAGGAAATTTTTCCCGAAGTCTCTCTCGATCGTGTTTCGGTCTCGGTCGCTTATCCCGGAGCCGGCCCCGAAGAGGTTGAAGAGGGAATTATCATCAAAATTGAGGAGAGTTTGACCGCGGTCGATGGAATTAAGCAGCTCAAGTCCACTGCCAATGAAGGGTTTGGAACGGTCGTAGCCGAAGTCTTTGCCGATGAAGATGTCGATGATGTCCTGCAGGATATTAAAAGTGAAATTGATCGGATCATTACCTTTCCAGAAGATGCTGAAAAACCGGTTATCAGCAAACTATCCAACCGCCGGGAAGTCATCTCCGTGGTCATTTATGGTGAGGCCAGTGAAAAGATTCTACGTGAACAGGCCGAACGAATCCGGGATGAACTATTGGAACTGCCGAACATTACCCAAGTTGATCTGGGTGGTGTGCGGCCATTTGAGATTACCATCGAAATTTCCGAGCAAACCCTGCAACGCTATAACCTGACTCTTGATCAGGTGGCAGCAGCAATCCGTTTTGCTTCTCTCGATCTGCCGGGGGGGACAATTAAAACCACCGGTGGCGAAATCCTGCTAAGAACCAAGGAGCGCCGCTACTGGGGTCCTGAATATGCAGATATCACCATCTTGGCTAACCCGGATGGAACCCAGGTTAAACTGGGTGATATTGCCAACGTGGTTGACGGGTTTGCTGACAGTGAAACCTATGGCCGTTTTGACGGCAAACCGGCAGCGATGGTTCAAGTCTTCAGGATCGGCGAACAAAAACCAACGGAAATTTCTGCCAGTATTATCTCTTACGTTGAAGAGAATCGCTCCAAGCTTCCAAAGAGCTTACAACTGGCAATCTGGAACGACACCAGCGAGATTTTCAACAGTCGCATGAGCTTGTTGCAAAAAAATGCCTTGCTGGGGTTGGGGCTGGTCGTTATCATCCTCGGTCTTTTTCTGGAGATACGTCTGGCAGGCTGGGTCATGCTGGGCATTCCAATTTCGTTCTTCGGCACCTTGTTCCTGATGCCCTGGCTCGGTGTCTCAATCAATATGATCTCACTGTTTGCCTTTATTCTGGCACTGGGGATTGTTGTCGATGATGCCATTGTGGTCGGTGAAAACATCTACGAACACCGCCAGCGCGGCAAACCCTACGCGAAGGCGGCCATCGACGGAGCTCTCGAAGTGGCCGTGCCGGTCACCTTTTCGATCCTCACCACAGTCGCCGCCTTCCTGCCATTGATTTATGTCAGCGGCATGATGGGTAAGTTCATCAAGGTTATCCCGATCATCGTCATCACTCTGTTGTTGATGTCCCTGCTTGAATCATTACTGGTTTTACCGGCCCATTTAAGCTCCGGTAAAGCACAGCCACTTAACGGTGGGGTGCTGGGACGGATTGATCAGGTACGCCGCTGGTTCGGTGATGGTCTGCAACGTTTTATTAACGGCCCCTACCTGTGGATTTTGAAGCTGAACATCAACTACCGCTATATATCCCTGGCGATCGGGGTCGTCGCTTTACTTCTGACGATTGGCGTAGTTAAGAATGGTCTGATCAAATTCACCTTCATGCCCGAAGTTGATGGTGACCGGATCACCGTTGCCATCCAGATGAACCGCGGGGTTCCGATTGAGGAAACTCGCCGGGTCAGTGATCTGATTCTGCAAAAGGGGATGGAAACAGTAGCCGAATACAATGAAAAGCGTCCTGCCGGAGACTCTATTCTGCGCAATGTTTATACCGTAGTTGGTGGCAATATTGCCGGTAGTGGCCCGGGTGGAGGTTCCAGCGTCACCGCAACCCACATGAGCAATATTGCCATGTTCCTGACCAAGAGCGAGGTCCGGAATATTCCGGCAACAGAAATATCAGCTCTATGGCGCAAAAAAGTTGGAGAAATTCCTGGTCTTGATTCACTCACCTTCCGTTCCAATCTGGTCCGAATGGGAGCCAATATTGATGTTTTGTTGGCCCATCAGGATTTTGCTGTTCTGGAACAATCCTCGCAACGGATTCGCGAGGTTCTGGCAGAGTACCAGGGAGTGAGTGACATTGAAGATACCTATGCCCGGGGTAAACGGGAGATCAAACTAAAACTGCGGCCGGCTGCACGCACCCTGGGAATCACCGAGACCGATCTGGGTCGGCAGGTACGGGCAGCCTTTCATGGGGCGGAAGCATTAAGATTGCAACGTGGTCGTAACGAAATCAAGGTGATGGTTCGCTACCCGGATGCCAACCGGCGGGAACTGTGGAACTTTGAAACAATGCGGATTCGCACCCCTGCTGGTCAGGAGATCCCTTTACTGCAAGCCGCTGAAGTGATCGAGGGACAGGGATTTTCGGAGATCAATCGCACCGACCGGAAACGGGTCATCAATGTTTCGGCAACGGTGAACAACGAAAAGGGCAACGCTCAGGAAATTATTGCTGATTTAAAACAGAACCTGCTGCCGCAGTTGGTCGCAGACTATCCCGGGTTGAGTTGGGATATGGAAGGGGAAGAAAAAGAGCGGAAGGAATCACTGGGCAGTATGCTGAGTGGCTTTAAACTGGCTCTGGTTGCCATCTTCACCCTGCTGGCAATTCCATTCCGCAGTTACACTCAACCACTGTTGATCATGGCAGCAATCCCCTTCGGCATGATCGGCGCGGTCCTTGGCCACATCATCATGGGATTCAACCTGAGTCTGCTGAGTATGTTCGGGCTGGTAGCACTATCGGGTGTGGTGATCAATGATTCTTTGCTGTTGATCGACAAAGCTAACCGTAACCGGCGTGAAGGGATGCCAATGAAGGAGGCGATTATCTCGGCCGGAAGCCGACGCTTTCGACCCATCGTTCTAACTTCACTGACGACATTTTTCGGCCTAACCCCAATGATCCTGGAAACCAGTGTTCAAGCACAGTTCCTGGTGCCGATGGCTATTTCACTCGGGTTCGGAATCCTCTTCGGTACCGGAATTATTTTGTTGCTGATCCCGGCACTTTATATGATTCTGGAAGATATCCGCAGGCTGATTGGATTGAAGGAGGAACATGCCAGACAACTCCCGGGGAGCGATGACTGATCATGAAACGGTGCCCCTTTTGTGCAGAAGAGATTCAGGATGCTGCGATCAAGTGCAAACACTGTGGTGAATTCCTCACCGCAGTGCCACCGCAGCCGACAAAAGAGACCCTGCCGTGGTATTTTAAAACCTCAACAATTGTCATTGCCCTCGCCAGCGTCGGCCCTCTTGCCCTGCCGCTGCTGTGGTGGCGACCTAAAACATCGCTGCCATGGAAAATCGGACTGACAATCGCCATCCTCCTTCTCAGCTGGGTCTTGTACCGCCTCACCCTCGAATCAATTCACACCCTGGATGAATACTATAAACTTCTCAATGAGTTGTAAAAAGAGGCTTAGTCTGAATTAAAAGTTCAGGGGAAGGTCTGCGAAATAGTTTGAGGAAAGGGTGTTCTCTTCAATTCAACCTTCTTCAGGGTCTGACCCAACTCTTCAAAAACTGCCCCTTCCCCATCCAGCCAATTAATTTCTACCCC
>JAOZQF010000001.1 GCA_029932345.1 Desulfuromusa sp.
TTGCAAAATCAACGAACGTGCTTCGGAAGGGGGTCGAAAAACCGGTTCTTCATAGCTGAAATAATACATTTTTGCCTCTTAACTTTGTAAGCTCGTCATAAAGTTTTCCATCCGACCATTCTAGCACAGCAGAAAAGACCAATCCAACAACGACAAAACTTGCCTTTAACAATCAAAAACAGCTATCTTTCAAATCCGGATAAGATCGAGCGTAAATCTGTTACAAGGGAGAAAGTGATGCATCAGGTAAAAATTATTGGCGACTCAAAAAACTATTCAGTTGGTAAGATTATCGGCCTGGGCCGAAACTATCTGGACCATATCCGCGAGTTGGGCAACAAAGTTCCGGAACGGGCAGTTATCTTTTGTAAACCTGCCAGTAGTTTGTTGGCGGACGGGGGGATGATTGAAATTCCTGGATATTCAAATGATTGCCACCATGAGCTGGAACTGGCGCTACTGGTGGGGAAAAGGGGAAAACATATCCAGGAAAAGAGTTCTTTGGAGCATTTGGCCGGATACGCTGTCGCTCTCGATTTAACCCTGCGGGACACCCAGAGCGAATTAAAAAGCGCGGGATTACCCTGGGAGATCGCCAAAGGATTTGATACATCCTGTCCATTATCTGATTTTACCGCTATCGAGAAAGTCAGCAACCCGAACAATTTGGAACTTTGTCTCAAAGTTAACGGTGAGATTCGTCAGCAGGGGAATACAGCGCAAATGATGCGCTCAGTGGAACAGATCATCGCCGAACTCTCAACATTCTTTACCTTGGAGACTGGTGATATCATCCTCACCGGAACTCCCGCCGGAGTGAGCAGGATCAAACCCGGTGATCACCTGGAAGGGACCATTGAAGGGGTTGGCTCTCTACAGGTTTCTGTGGCATGAAACCGGGGATCGCACTGGTAGGACCAGGTCGTGTTGGTTGTGCTGTCAGTAAACGTTTACACGAAGCAGACTATCCGATCATCTCTATTATCAGCCGGAGCATGGAGAGAGCCACCGAAGCATGTTCTTACATTGGTTGTTCAACAACTTTGGCATCGGTTCAATTGGCTGATCTGGCTACGGCACAAATAATTTTACTCGCCGTGCCCGACGATCAAATTCAGAGAGTGGCGAAGAAAATTCAAGCCACAACTCATTTTTCCAGGCCGGCAACACTGGTCCATTTCAGTGGGTTCCATCCGGCTGAAATCATGTATCATCAATCATCACCACTTTCACTGCTATCACTCCATCCCCTCCTCCCCTTTGCTGATCGCCAAAAAGCTTATGCTGATTTACAGAGGTGTCCTTGTGCACTGGAGAGTACCGACCCACAGACATTGGAACTTGGTGAAGAGTTGGTTGATGCTATTGGCGGACAACCTTTCACCCTTGAAGCGGATAAAAAGCCCCTCTACCACTCAGCAGCCTGTCTCGCATCCAATTACCTGGTCACCCTGCTTGCCTCAGCTCGTAATCTGCTGATCAACTGTGGGATTGAATCGGAGCAGGCAATACAACTCCTGTTACCGCTGGCACAGGCCTCGTTGGAAAATGTAGAAGAGCTTGGCCCAGAACAGGGGCTGACCGGCCCGATTGTCCGTGGTGATATTGGAACCGTAACAGAACATATAAAAACATTGCAAGACAATGCTCCAGAGCTGCTGAACCTCTACCTGCAAATGGGAGTTGTTACCGTCACCAACAGCCAGAGATCTGGCCGACTCAATCCAGAATCGGCGGCTGCCCTGCAGGCTCTTTTCAGTGCAAAAATAAAAGAGTGCAATGCCATATAAGCAACTGGACAATAAACTACCGTGCTGCAAACTAAAAAAGTAACACCCGACCCCAGGAGTCTGTCGACAGCCTCCTACATTTAAGTGAAAATAATAATTAAAATTATTTATTTTTTATGGTTTTTAAAGTAGAATTTCTGCCGCGAACAACATTTTCAGACTGACTTGATTATATTAGTTTTTACTTGGTGCTCCTGGCGTCAATTTGGAAGAAAGGACATCGATAGATATGCAACATATCTATCTGAAAAACGAAAGTTATTCAGTTGAAAATCTACCTTCAGAGCCAACTCTTTTGGTTGAGCTATTGGATCTTTGCCACAGAGACAATGCCGACTTTGAGATGCTCTCTATTGCGATAAGTAAAGATATCAGCTTAACTGCCAAAATTTTACAGGTTGCAAATTCCCCAATTTATCGTCAAGAGGATAAAACCACCGACATCCGCAGGGCACTGAATGTTCTGGGAATGACCAATATCAGAAATATTGTCACGACCTGTGCCATAAAACAATTCTTTACTAATTTCACTAAAGATATTAATCCCCATGTCCAGTTCATCTGGTTGCGTAGTCTGGTTTGTGCCAATCTGGCTGAAAGAATTGCCAAATTGGTTGGTTATGAGAAACCCGGAGAAGCATTTCTGGCAGGTCTGCTTCATCAGATCGGTATGTTAGTGTTGCTACTTAACCGGGAAGAGAGTTATTTTCCAATTTTAAACCGTTACTACGGTGAAACTGAGAACTTTTGTTTTCTTGAACGGGAACAGTTGCAGGTTGATCACTGTGAAATAGGAGCTGCTTTAATTGAGAGTTGGGGACTTGATTCTTTTATTGCCGACGCAGTCCAGTTCCAACATGCACCCGCAGATGAACTGCTGAGTTCTCCCGTCCTGCTAAAAATTCTTGCCGTTGCCGGCCCTCTCAGTTCAAACAACAGTGCCCGTGAGAACCATGAGTACCTTGAAAAAGCCGGGCATCTTTTTTCTATGACCGAAGATATCATCATCGATTGCCTCGCTCTTGCAGTAGAAAAAAGTAAACAGATGATTGCCGACCTTGGTTTCAACAGTCAGTTCTATATGGAGGAAAACGAAGCGGAAACCTTCGAGACGACCCAGCATGAAAGCAGCAGAGAAAAACTGGCAGAAAAAATTGAGGATATCGCCCTGAGTCACACACTTGGTACAAGTGAAAACAACCAGACGGTGGAATTCACTCAAGAGGTACGAATCAATTTTAGCACCCTCTTCAACCTCGACCAGTTGTTCTTTTTTCAGGTCACTGAGAATCAAACCACCCTCTCGGCAATCAATGACTTGGAGATAAATCAGCTCGATGAGATAAACTTCAAAATTGGGGATAAAAACAGTTTATTGGTTAAAGCATTCAATCAAAAAAAGAGTCTCATAAGTTCATCTGAAGAAGGGTCGATTGCGGATAAACAGATCATCAGACTGCTGAATTCAGAAGCAGCTTATTTCATGCCGCTTTACTATAAAACAACCGGAATTGGAGTGCTGGCGATCGGGACAACGGAGCTGGAATGGCCAACCCTGCAAAATAAAGTTCCATTATTACAGTTATTAAGTGAGGAAATTGGCAGGAAATATTTCGCCCTGACCAGAGAAAACTCCCAATCGACCGGGATGACACTGGTTGATTTCAAAAAAGTCGCTCACGAAGTGAGTAACCCGCTGACAATTATCAATAATTATCTCTATATGCTGGGCAAAAAAATTGACAACGACCACCCGGCTCAGGAAGAGATTAAATTTATCAGCGAAGAGATTGAACGGGTCGGGAATATTTTACGGCGGGCAAAAGATCCGGAAATCCAGAGCAGAACAAAATACCAACTGGTCAATATCAACAAACTACTCACCGCGCTGGATACTCTGTTTAAAGGCTCGCTCTATAAAACCAAACAGATAGAATCAACCCTGCACCTGGATCAGCAGATCCCCTCGTTCTATTGTGCAAAAGATAAGTTAAAGCAAATAGTTATCAACATCATTAAAAATAGTGTCGAAGCAATGGCAGAGAACAACACGATCAAGATCAGCAGCAGAGACAATATCTATCAGGATAGTCAACAATATATCGAAATATCGATTCAAGATAGTGGCCCAGGAATTGCCCCGGAGATTTTGAAAAATCTATTCAAGCCGGTTGATAGTACCAAAGAGGGACATGCGGGACTGGGGCTTTCAATTGTTAATACTTTAGTTCAGGAAATATCAGGTAATATCTCCTGCTATTCCAACCAGGATCAAGGGACTGAATTTAAAATTTTAATACCGCGCAACCAAGAAGAGAGTGAGATCCCGCCGAAATGATAGATTTAGGTCATTTCAAAGAAATTAAGACCCGTATCTCAGCAATGGATAAGGTCAGGATACTTATTGTTGATGATGATCAGGCGATGGCAAACAGTATCAAGTCTATCCTTACGTTTGAAGGATTGAGTGCACATTCGGTCTCTAATGGACGTGAGGCATTGGCTGAACTGCACAAGAGTGGCTATGGATTGGTGCTCCTCGATCTGAACATGCCGGGGATGCAGGGTGAAGAGGTCCTGGATCTTATCAATAGCAGTGATATTGACACCAATGTTATCGTTGTCAGCGGAGAATCCGAAATACAAAAAGCAATTCATGTATTAAAAAACGGCGCCAGAGACTTCATAAGAAAACCGTATTCGACAGACGAGCTGCTGTTTTCAATCAACAATGTACTGGAAAAAATCCACCTTGAGCAAGAAAATCGGGAAATAGTTAAAAAACTGGAAGAATCGGAGGCGTTACATCGATTTATTGTTCATAACTCACCCGATTTGCTTTACATGCTGGATCACACCGGACATTTTGTTTTTATCAATAAAAACACCATTAAATTGCTTGGTTACAGCAGAAAAGAGATCATCGGAAAGCACTATTCTGAGGTGGTTTTTGCAGAAGATATTGATCGGGCAAACCTCTTTTTTGATAACAAACAGCTTCCTCAATATACCACCAGTCAGGAACTGAGATTACAATGTAAAAATAAAGAATCACTGCTGCATGTTGAAGTCCGTGCAATCAATATAGAAAAGAAAATTTCTGGTGGATACAAGCTGGGGCGAAACTACAATCTGAATCAAAATTTTGTTGGAACTTACGGAGTCGCAAGAGATATCAGCAACAGAAAGAAATCGGAAGAAATTATCCGCTTTCAAAATAATCATGATCTACTAACCGGACTGCCCAACCGGGCATTACTGAACGAACGGCTGTTATCACTGATTACCCACTCCCATGAAAACAGTGAAAAGTTTGCACTGCTGTTTATTGATATAAATCGTTTCAAATTAATCAATGACACTTACGGGGCAAGTGTTGGCGATGACCTGCTTTTAAACCTTGCCGACACCCTGCGGAGGTGTACCCGTGAGGAAGACACCCTGGCCAGACTCGGCAGTGATGAATTTATCCTTCTGCTAGCTGATATAAATTCCGCCGATGACGCTGTTACCGTCGTAAAGAAGATCGTCGCTGAAGCTAGTGTCCCATTCAAGCACCAGGGGCAGGAAATTCACATTTCCTTGAGTATTGGCATTACGATCTATCCAGATCATGGAAAAACCCGAGAACAGCTGATAAGAAATGCTGATACCGCTGTTTGCAGTGCAAAAACCAAAACCAGAAAACCATATTGTCTCTATAATCATAAACTCAAAAATACCAACAGTCACACCGTTTTTATCGAAAATGTCATCAGGGATTCAATCAAAAAAGGACGGTTTGTTGTCTATTACCAACCCCAGATTGATCTGGGTTCAGGAAAAGTCCATGCGGTAGAGGCGTTAGTTCGAATCAAGTCTGCAGATAACAGACTGATCCTCCCTGGAAAGTTCATTAAAATCGCTGAAGAGACCTCATTAATCAATGACATTGGAGAAATTGTCCTCAGAAAAGTCTGCCAGGATATACAGAGCTGGAACAAACAAGGGATACAGATACAAGTCTCGATCAATGTATCGGCACTACAGCTGGCAACAGTTAACTTTGCTGAATATGTTCTGGAAGAACTGCATACCTATAACATCAATCCACAAGAGATAGAGATTGAGCTGACGGAAAATGTTCTGATTACAAACATCAATAAGACCATTTCAAATATTGTTAAATTGACCGATGCAGGGATTAAAATCGCCATTGATGACTTTGGTACCGGCTACTCGTCCCTCAGTTATCTTGATCATCTGCCACTGAACACCTTGAAACTGGATCAATCTTTCATGAAAAAAATCACTGTGGAAAATATGCATGATACGATTATTCCGGCGATCATCAATGTATCCAAGGGGCTGCAACTTGATTTTATTGCAGAGGGGGTAGAAACTCAGGCACAGCATGAGTATTTACTGGAGAAGGGTTCCTGTATTGTTCAGGGTTTTTATTACAGTAGACCGATTGAAAAAGATAGCCTGCTCGACTTCATTAATCAACATGGAGTGAAAGAACCGGCTTAACTTGAAAAAATAGCCACAAAAAAAAGCCCCGTCAAAACTGGCGGGGCTTTTTATATCAATGTTCCTGCAAGGCCGCATGCGCCGCAGCTAAACGGGCGATCGGCACCCGATATGGCGAACAGGAAACATAATCTAAACCAATATCGTGGCAAAAAGCGACACTGGAGGGTTCCCCACCATGTTCACCACAAATCCCGACTTTTAAATCGGAGCGAGTTTGACGACCCCGCTCAAAACCGATCTTAACCAGTTCCCCCACGCCGCGCTGATCAAGAGCAACAAAAGGATCTTTTTTCAGGACGCCACGCTCAATATAATCGGGAAGAAAGTGGCCGGCATCATCACGCGACAACCCATATGTTGTCTGGGTCAAATCATTGGTTCCAAAAGAGAAAAAATCAGCTTCGGAAGCAATCGCATCGGCGGTCAATGCAGCGCGCGGCAGCTCAATCATTGTCCCGATTAAATAATCAATTTCAACCCCGTAACTCTCACAAACGGTATCCGCAACCTTAATTGCATTGGCACGGAGGATCTTCAATTCATTAACATGACTGACCAGTGGAATCATAATCTCTGGAACGATTTTAAACCCTTCATTTTTCACCAGCTCACAAGCGGCTTCCATAATCGCCTGAACCTGCATATCATAAACTTCAGGATAAGTAATCGCGAGACGACAACCACGATGGCCGAGCATCGGATTAAACTCATGGAGGCTTTCTACGTGCTCTTTAACTTCTGAAAACCGGATACCAACAGCATTGGCCAACTCAGAGATATCATCATCCGTTTGTGGCAGAAATTCATGCAACGGGGGATCAAGCAGGCGAATCGTCACCGGGAGCCCCTTCATTTCACGGAAAAGACCGATAAAGTCCCCTTTTTGCATCGGTAAAATTTTATCCAGAGCACTCTTGCGTCCCTCAAGATTATCCGCAAGAATCATCTCCCGTACTGCCTGAATTCGTTCATCTTCAAAAAACATATGTTCGGTCCGACACAAGCCAATACCTTCAGCGCCAAAGTCGCGAGCAACTTTGGCATCACGGGGAGTATCAGCATTAGTACGCACCTTAAGCCGCCGGAACTGATCTGCCCAGCCCATAAACATGGCAAAATCACCACTCACTGCGGGTTGGATCTTTGGTACCACTCCAAGCATCACCTCACCGGTAGAACCATTCAGAGTGATCTGGTCACCACGCTTGATTAATTGTCCTGATTTTGTGATCAATTGTTGTTTTTCATAGTCAATCTTGAGATCACCACAACCGGCGACACAACACTTTCCCATTCCACGGGCAACGACGGCAGCGTGAGATGTCATTCCACCACGGGCAGTCAGAATCCCCTGCGCTGCGTTCATACCATGAATATCATCAGGGCTGGTTTCAATCCGAACCAGAATAACTTTTTTCTTCAGTCGAGTCTGCTCTTCAGCCTCATCGGCATTAAAAACCACCTGACCACTTGCCGCGCCGGGTGACGCTGGTAACCCCTTGGCAACAACCTCCCGTGCTGCAGCAGGATCAAGGGAGGGGTGTAACAGCTGATCCAGCTGATCCGGATCAACACGCAGTACCGCCTCTTTTTCAGTAATTAACCCCTCAGCCACCATGTCAACTGCAACTCTGATAGCAGCCTGAGCGGTACGCTTTCCGGTCCGGGTTTGCAACATATACAGTTTGCTTTTTTCAATTGTAAACTCAATATCCTGCATATCCTTGTAGTGTTGTTCCAGAATCGTACGAATATCGGCCAGCTGCTTGTAGCTGTCAGGCAATACCTCTTCCATCGAAGGGAGATCCCCCTCTTTATGCTTATCCCGGTTAATCGGATGTGGAGTTCTGATTCCTGCTACAACATCCTCCCCCTGAGCATTGACCAGATACTCTCCGTAGAAATAATTTTCACCGGTAGAAGGATCACGAGTAAAAGCAACTCCGGTTGCACAATCATCGCCCATATTACCAAAAACCATCCCCTGAACATTCACTGCTGTCCCCCAATCACCGGGGATAGAATGAAGCTTACGATAAGTGACCGCCCGAGGAGTCATCCAGGAACCAAATACTGCCCCGATAGCCTCCCATAGTTGTTGTTGCGGATCTTCAGGAAATACTTCCCCCAGACTGGCTTGATAGATCTGTTTAAATTCACCCACCAATTCCCGCAGATCTTCTGCAGACAACTCAGTATCCAGCTCAACATTTTTCTGTTCTTTTTTCTGCGAGAGAATTTTCGCGAAGGCCTCTCCATTCATCCCTTTGACCACATTGGCAAACATCTGAATGAAACGTCGGTACGAATCATAGGCAAAGCGGGGATCGTTACTCTGAGAGATAACTCCATTAATGGTCTGATCGTTCAATCCCAGATTTAAAACCGTGTCCATCATTCCCGGCATTGAGGCTCGAGCACCGGAGCGCACAGAAACAAGTAAAGGGTTATCACTGTCACCAAAGCCCTTGTTCATCCGTTGCTCAAGAGTCTTCAAGGCATTGGCAACCTCATCATGCAGACCTTCCGGGAAGCCTTGGTTATTGGAATAATAGGCGGTGCAAACTTCGGTTGTCAGGGTAAAACCTGGTGGAACGGGCAAACCAATCGAAGTCATTTCAGCAAGGTTTGCCCCCTTACCACCCAACAACTCCTTCATCGACCCAGCCCCATCAGCCTGTCCATCACCAAAAGCATAAACGTACTTAGACATCCTCTTACTCCTTACTGCAAAGTGACCCAGATTATTCTTAAATCATGCAATCCGACGAAAATCAGCTATCCCTTTAAACAGACCTGCGACACCGGTTAACAACGCCAGGCGATTATTCTTAACCAACTCATCCTCTACCATCACCATAACACCATCAAAAAATCTATCAACCGGTTGGCGTAATCTGGCAATTGTTTCCAACGCCTGAGTGTAATTGCGCTCAGAAATGTATTCTTCCACCCTCCCCTGAACTTCTTGTAAATTTGCAAAAAGCTCTTTCTCACACTCTTCACTCAGTAAAGTCGGGTCGACAGGCTGCTCCAAACCACCTTTAATAATATTTCCCACCCGCTTGAACGCAACAGCTAATGGCTCAAAATCATCCATCTTCTTCAGAGAAGATAATGCCTTTATCCGTTCAACAGCATCAATCGGTTCCACAAAAGAAGCACTTAAAACCGCATCAATAACGTCTACAGGGTAGCTTTGAGCCGACAACAGATTGACCAGCCGCAAGCGAATAAATTCAACCACATCAGCCGAAATTTCATCTGCAGTCCGTTGTCGCTTGGTTTCCAACAACTGGACACTCTTAGAAACCAAATCGGGGATTGAAATAGTATAGCCGCGATCCATAATGATCGCCAGAATTCCAATCGCGCTGCGACGCAAAGCATAGGGATCAGCGGTGCCGGTCGGGATCAATCCAACACTGAAACAACCACAGATCGTGTCGATCTTGTCTGCCAGCGAAATAAAAGCACCGACATCGTCACTTGGCAGCTCACCACCCGCCTGAATCGGCAGGTAATGTTCATAGATTGCCTTTGCAACCCGAGGTTCCTCCCCCTCTAACAGCGCATACTCACGTCCCATAACCCCCTGGAGTTCTGGGAACTCATAGACCATCCCGCTTTCAAGATCACATTTAGCCAGAGTTGCTGCACGTTTGGTCAGCTCAATCGTTTGCGGGGCAAATTGCTGTGCCAAACCAGTAGCCAGCTGAGTAAAGCGTTCCACCTTTTCAAAACTGGTTCCCAGTTTAGCTTGATAAACAACTTTTTTTAGCGACTCAAGACGTGTCTCCAGCTTACTTTTCTGATCTTCACGCCAGAAAAACATCGCATCGGAGAGGCGTGCTTTGAGAACCCGTTCATTCCCGGCAACCACCACTGTGGGATCTTTTGCCAAGGTGTTGGCGATAGTGATGAAGTGGGGAAGGAGTTGACCCTGCTCATCAATCAGCGTGAAGTAACGCTGATGTTCACGCATGCTGGTAATCAATAGTTCGGCTGGAAGCTGAAGAAAACGTGCTTCAATTGTCCCGGCAAGTGCTTGTGGTGTCTCAACCAGAAAACAGACCTCGGCAAGAAGATCCTCATCGGGATTGATTCTCCCCCCTAATTGTTTGGCGAGGACTTCAAGCTGCTCTTCGATCAGTTTCCGCCGCTTTTCAACCTGTGGAATAACATAGTGCTGCTCAGCTTGAGCAATATAGTCTGTCGCACCACGAACCGTGAATTCTCCGGGAGCCATAAAGCGATGGCCACGCGAAAGGTTACCACTTTGCAGATCACCGAAGGTGAAGGGGATGATGTCACCGCCGTAGGTTGCAACAATCCAATGGAGAGGTCTGACAAAACGGATGTCCAGGTCTTTCCAGCGCATCGATTTTTTAAACGGTATTTTACCAATCATACGAGGCAAAATTTCCATTAACTGGTCAACCGACTTCCCCCCTTCGACAACCTTGGACAAGAACAGGTACTCACCTTTTTCAGTTTTAATGGTACTCAAGTCAGCAACACTGACACCATTGGTCCGGGCAAAACCCTCTGCGGCTTTGGTCGGTTTACCGTCAGCATCAAAAGCAATTCTGAGCGGGGGACCACTCAATTTCAGCTCTTGACGTTGCTGTTTTCCGGCAACATCAGCGATTGAAATTGCTAAACGTCGCGGGGTCGCAAAAGTACGGATCTCGCCATAGCTAATACGAGCGGCGGCCAGTTCCTGACCGAGTAGTCGTTTGATATCATCCAGGGCACGCGGGATAAATCCAGCGGGAATCTCTTCGGTACCCAGCTCAAGAAATAATTCTGCAGACATATGTTTCTCCAAATTTGATCATCAACCAGCAAATCGCTGGGGATTCAACCCTTTTTCAGCAGCGGGAAACCAAGTTTTTCACGTTGTTTAACGTAACCCTCTGCACACAACTTTGACATAGTCCGCACCCGGCCAATATAACCGGCTCGCTCGGTCACTGAAATAGCACCGCGCGCATCAAGCAGATTGAAGGTGTGCGACCCCTTGAGAACAAAATCATAAGCCGGGAAAACCAGCTCTTTTTCTATTAAACGGAGAGACTCTTTTTCATACATATCGAACAACTGAAAAAGCATCTCGGTATCAGCTTCCTCAAAATTGTAGTGTGAGAATTCAACCTCGGTCTGGTGGTGGATATCTCCATATTTGATCCCGTCCGTCCATTCCAGATCATAAACGTTATCGACTCCCTGAAGGTACATCGCGATCCGCTCACAGCCATAAGTAATTTCACCTGAAATTGGACTCAGATCAATACCGCCACACTGTTGGAAATAGGTAAATTGAGTGATTTCCATCCCATCCAGCCAAACCTCCCAACCGAGCCCCCAGGCTCCCAGGGTTGGCCCCTCCCAGTTATCTTCGACAAAGCGGATATCGTGTGCCAGAGGATCAATACCAAAGCTTTTAAGGGAATTGAGATAAAGATCCTGAATATTCTGCGGTGAAGGTTTCAAGATAACCTGAAATTGGTAGTAGTGCTGCAACCGATTCGGATTCTCCCCGTACCGACCGTCAGTGGGACGGCGTGACGGCTCGACGTAAGCAACGTTCCAGGGCTCTGGACCAAGGGCACGTAAAAAGGTAGCCGGATTAAAGGTCCCTGCCCCCTTTTCAATATCGTAGGGTTGCTGAATTATGCAACCCTGTTCAGCCCAATAGTTCTGCAATGAAAGGATTAAATTCTGAAAATTCACATGACCTCCAAAAAAAGACAAAACCTGCCATAAAAAAGCGGTAATTTAGATGCAAAATAGAAACGCGAGTTTAGCTTTCACCTCTCGAGATGTCAAGATTCACTAGGAGGTTGTCGGGCTTTCGGGCCGTAGTGAGAAGATGACTGTTCAAGGGCAGATTTTTGATCGTTTGAGAGCGAATAGCCGTAGCTATTTGTCGAAAAGGATCGGAGATATGAACCGAACAGGCGTTTTCACAGTAGGTTCCGGTAAAGCCCTACAGGCTCCCAGTGTCCCGTGCTGTTAGTCCATTTGGTTAATTCTGAGCAATTTTGGCTGATGTCAAGGCGCGTCGACGCAGGTCTAGCCAAAGCTAAGCCGAGGAGGCGCAACGTAGACAGCAGACAAAAGGGCCAGAATTAATAGATGGAATTAGCCGCATGGGACACTTGGTCAAAGTTGGGAAAGAAACTTAAGTGATTTTGGCTCTCTCGGTAGAATTTGTTGCAGCACCTGGGTGAGGATCAAATTCCCCTGTTGGAGGGTTTTTGGACTGAAGGAAAACCCTTCAAACTGCCGGTGTGTGATTTTGAGGGTGCGGGCCAACGATCCAACTGTCCCGAGGTCAATAGAAACACCAGTGAGTCCAGCACAATCAAGACAGAGGCTGCCGCCACGGTTAGCATCAAAGCGGATCGCTTCATCAGCAAAGATCTTCAGACAATCACTACAATGAAGAAGATGGGGCATATAACCCAACAGATAAACCAGACGTAACTCAAATAGCAACCTTGCACTTAAATCATCACCCCCCTGATCAAGGGAGTCAAGAAAGCTACAGAGGAGCTCATAAATAAGTTGGGATGGTTCCCCCTCCTCCAGCAGGAGAGAAACCAATTCAACGCCGTAGCTCGCGAGAGCCAAACGCTGCAAATCACCGCGCAAACCAAAGCGAGAGTTAAGCAGCTCGGCATCCTGCAGCAACAAAAAAGCTCCCCGCCCTCTCTTCCACTGAAAGATGGCCTGGGTAAAAGGGTCAAGAACAGCACCAAAACGTTTGCGGCTTTTACGTGCTGCCTTGGCAAACCCTTTCAATAACCCATATTCAGCGGTGAAAAGAGTTAGAATCATATCAGACTCACCATAGTTAGTATGTTGCAAAACTATGGCTTCGCAGCGTTGCGAAATGTGTCCCATAACTTCCTATAGACTCAAAAAGGGAAATTAATCCAAAGGGGAGAGCTTAGCTTCCGTCACGGCGTAAGGTACGGTAGAAATAGAGTAGCAGCACTGAAATAGATCAGAATACCGGTAATGTCGTTCACTGTCTGAACAATTGGGCTGGAAGCAATAGCGGGGTCGATCCCAACTTTTTTGAAAAAAGCTGTCACTAAAACCCCCATACAAGCAGCGACAGTAATCGCTGTCACCATCGCAACGCCAACGACAACACCAAAATAAACATTCTGATGCCAGACAGCAGCAACCAGGGCAATAGTTAAACCACAAACGATTCCCATGATCAGCCCGACTCTCAGTTCCTTCAGGAAAATCCGCCGAATCATCGAAAAATCAACCCGACCTGTCGCAAAACCCCGTACCAAGATTGTAGACGTCTGACTGCCGACATTTCCCCCCATCCCAGTGATTACGGGAATGAAGGAGATCAGCATAATGGCTTGCTCCAGCGTCGTTCTAAAGCCCCACATCAAGGTCCCGGTAACAACACCGCCAACCAATGTGGTCAACAACCAGGGTAACCGGAGTCGGGCGATTTTCAGCGAGTTAAAACCGAGCAGCATCTCTTCTTCGCTGGTACCAGCCATCCGCAGAATATCTTCGGTGGCCTCATCGCGCATGACATCGATAACATCATCAACCGTAATTAATCCGAGTAATTTACCCTGATCATCGACAACCGGAATTGCCAGGATGTTATATTTAGCAACCAGATCAGCGACCTCTTCCTGATCCATATCTGCCCGAACTCGCATCACATTAGTGGACATGATATCAGCTAATTTTGTCGCCGGTGGAACCGTCAATAGCTGTCGCAGGGACAACACCCCGACAAGATGGTTGTGCTCATCGGTGACATAAACATAGAAAACCATTTCATAGTCTTCTGAATCCTGAAGCGCTTCTATCGCCTGTCTGACGGTAATTTCCTGATCAAGAGAAAAAACGTCCGTCGACATAATACTACCGGCGGTCTCTTCATCATAACCGAGCAGGTGTTCAACATCTTCCGATTGATCATCATGCAACTGGGTAAGTATTTCTTCCGCCAGATCCTGAGGCAAACTGCGGAGAAAAACAGCACTATCATCGTCAGCCATTTCACGTACGATAGAAATCAGGTAATCTCTATCAAGCAGTTCTGCAATTTTGGGCCACGAATCCGGTTCCAGCTCAGCTAAAACATCGGCAACACGATCGAGGCCAGGAGTGAGTTCGAGGAGAATTTTTTGTTCAGGAAGTTCAAAATAACGGAATAGATGTGCAATATCTGCAGGATGAATCTTAGCGAGCGCCTTTTTAAGATTCGTGGTCGCTCCGCGACGCAGCAGTTTACTAACAGTGGTCTGTAAAACCTGCATTTTCTGTTCATGCATAAAAAAGCCTAACAGGAGGTTGCCGGGCTTTGAGAATTAGAACGAGAAATCGACTGTTCAAGGGAAGATTTTCGTAGATTTAAGAGCGAATAGCACCGCTATTTGTCGAAAATATACGAAAATATGCACCGAACAGGCGGTTTCGTAGCTAATTCTGGTAAAGTCCTAGAGTCTCCTCAACAAAAAAATAGGAAGTTACTGCAGATGAAAAGTAGCATTCTGCCCAGACAGAGTCAACGTGTAGGCGACAACAGAAACAAAAACAGGGGGCAAAGAAATAATTCTCTGCCCCCTGTTTAAATAATTATAAAACCGGTCTTAAGCTGTAGCTGAATCAGCCGTTTTTTCGGCAACAACCTCAGCCGAAGCATCGGTATCATCCTTCTGCTTAGCCTCAAAACCTTCCTCAACCAACTCGATAACTGCCATCGGCGCATTATCTCCCTGGCGATTCTCAAGCTTGATAATTCTGGTATAGCCTCCGGGACGATTTGTATAGCGTGGTGCAATCATCTCAAACAGCTTGACGACAATGTTCTGATCATGGATCACCCGAAGCACTTGACGCCTGGCATGAAGATCACCGCGTTTACCCAGAGTAATCATTTTATCAATTAACTTACGTAGTTCTTTAGCCCGGGTCACCGTTGTAATGATTCGCTCATGCTCGAAAAAAGAGGTCACCATATTCTGCATCATATGTTGGCGATGATCAGGCTTACGGCCGAGGCGTCTGCCAGATTTATTGTGGCGCATTGTTTTTGTTCCTTTCTAAAAAACTAAACAAAGGGAGAGACTATTCGTCATCATGACCCTTTTGAATCAATTTCAAATAATCCGGATCGGGGAAATTATCCAGTTTAACGCCGAGACCCAATCCCATATCAACCAGAATATCCTTGATTTCGTTCAGAGACTTCCTGCCGAAGTTTTGGGTTTTCAACATTTCTGCTTCTGATTTCTGTACCAGTTCACCGATCAGATTGATCTGTGCATTCTTCAAACAGTTGGCACTACGAACCGATAGCTCAAGTTCTTCAACTGATCGATAAAGATTTTCATTGATTTTATGCTTTTCAGTGTTCTCTTCTTCGATAACAGGTTCCTCTGTCTCATCGAAGTTGATGAAGATCTGCAATTGCTCCTTGTAAATTTTGGCAGCATAGGCAAGAGCATCTTCAGGCTTAACGCTCCCGTCCGTATTAATCTCCAGAGACAACTTATCATAATCGGTGATCTGTCCAACCCGCGCATTTGAGACGTTGTAATTGACTTTGGCAATCGGAGAAAAAATAGCATCGATTGGAATTGTCCCGACCGGAGCAGTATCATCACGATTTTTCTCAGCAAAAACATAACCTTTACCCATAGCGACAGTCATGTCAACTTCAAGGTCAGTCTCGTCACCACAGGTTGCAATGTGATGATCAGGGTTCAAAATTTCAACATTGTTGTCGGTGATAATATCTCCAGCCGTGACAATTCCCGCACCCTTACGCACAATGCGCACATTACGAGGATCATGACCGTGTAAAAGGATTTTCACACCTTTTAAATTCAGGATGATGTCGGTAACATCTTCAGTAACACCAACAACACTTGAGAACTCATGCTGAACATTTTTAATCCGTACCGAGGTAATTGCTGCCCCTTGTAAAGATGACAAAAGAATACGGCGCAAAGAGTTGCCAAGAGTTGTACCAAACCCGCGCTCAAATGGTTCAGCAACAAATTTACCGTAAGTCTCGGTCAATTCAGTCGCTTCCAACCGCATTGGCTTAATCAGCTCTCTCCAATTTTTGTACATATATTAATTCTCCCTCTCAAGATACCCTGATGAGGTTAACAATTATTTAGAGTATAGTTCGACGATAAGTTGCTCTTGGAACTCAGGCATTGTCAATTCACTACGTACCGGCAGTGTTTTGATCACCCCTTTAAATGCATCACGTTCCAGTTCCACCCATGATGGGAGACCACGGCGCATGACACTATCCATGGACTCGTTAATGCAGGCCACCTCGCGACTCTTTTCACGCAACGTAACGACATCGTTAGGGCGCACCAGGTAAGATGGAATATTGACTTTTTGCCCATTAACCTGAAAATGGCCATGACGGACTAAAGTCCGTGCCTGAGCTCTGGATACCGAAAAACCCAATCGATAAATTGCATTATCAAGACGGCGCTCAAGAAGAATCAGAAGATTCTCACCCGTGACCCCCTTCATCCGATCTGCTTTGGTAAAATAGAGTCGAAACTGTTTTTCCTGCAAACCATAAGTACGTTTCATCTTTTGCTTTTCACGCAACTGGGTACCGTAATCTGTAACCTTGGTACGACGCTGACCGTGCTGTCCCGGGCCATAATTACGACGCTCCAAAGCACATTTATCGGTATAGCATCTGTCCCCTTTCAGGAACAGCTTAGCATTTTCTCTTCTGCACTGACGGCAGACCGGACCAGAGTATCTAGACAACTTTTTTCTCCTTAATGATTAAACGCGACGACGCTTGGGCGGACGACAACCGTTATGCGGTATCGGTGTTACGTCCTTTATCATAGTGACTGTCAAGCCTGCCAGAGAGAGAGCGCGCAAAGCTGATTCACGACCACTTCCTGGACCTTTTACATATGCCTCGACAGAACGCATACCATGTTCCATAGCTTTAGTTGCGGCATCCTCTGCTGCTATCTGTGCTGCGAATGGGGTACTTTTCCGTGAACCTTTGAACCCTTTCGTTCCAGAGGTGGACCACGCAACAACGTTACCCACTGGGTCACAAATAGTCACAATAGTATTATTAAAGGTGGATTGTATGTGGACAACACCCTTAGCAATATTTTTCTTCGCAACTTTTTTACGTACGACTTTTTTACCTGATTTAGCCATAACTTAACTCCGCTTATTTTTTCTTACCGGCAACAGTCTTCTTCGGTCCCTTACGAGTCCGTGAATTATTCTTGGTATTCTGACCGCGCACTGGTAAACCTCTACGATGACGCAAACCACGATAACAGCCAAGATCCATCAAGCGCTTGATATTCATCGTCAGTTCACGTCGCAAGTCACCTTCAACGTTGCAATCTTTGTCGACAAGCTCACGAATTTTAACCAGTTCGGACTCGGTCAAATCATCGGTCCGGGCATCAAAATCAACGCCAGCCTGCGAAAGAATATTTTGCGATGTAGTGCGACCAATTCCGTAGATATAGGTCATAGCCACTTCAATACGCTTGTTTCTCGGTAAATCGACTCCAGCAATACGTGCCAATTTTTCCTCCTAGGGTTTATCCCTGTCTTTGCTTGTGTTTAGGGTTCTCACAGATAATCCGGATAACACCTTTACGCTTAACAACCTTACATTTGTCACAGATCTTCTTAACCGAAGCTCTAACCTTCATTTTGAGATCCTTTTCCTATTATTTCCATCGAACAACAGTGATAATTTCAATATTTCTTCTGCTTTAAAACCGGGTTAGTCCTTCTGACCCAATCTCAGTAGCTAACTGGGTCATTAAGCGAAGCACAAATAGTAAAAGGAAAGCCACCGTAACCCTTGAAAGCCGGTTTAGCCTTCCATTTGATACATTGTTCTTCAGCAAACTGATCTAACTCGAGCAGTGTAACTCCAGGTCAAATTTTTTCACGAAGCTATTGCGGAACATAGCAATCATTCACCCGGCAGCACACATTTTTTAATCTCAGAACGCGACTTTATAACAATCAACTCAGCAGTCCTGAAGAGCCTCAATAATGGCCCGATGAACCTTTAAAATTTCGCCCATCCCATCAACCGTTACCAACAATCCCTCTTCGCGATAATAATCTTCCAGGGGGGCTGTCTGCTGCTGATAGACCTTCATCCGGTTACGAATTGTTTCCTCACGGTCATCGTCCCGCTGACTCAATTCTCCACCGCAGAAACGACAGGTTCCGTCTTGTGCTGGTGGATCGAAACGCAAATGGAACCCCTTGCCACAATCGACACAGGTACGACGTCCGGTCAATCTTTCGACGAGAGCATCGATATCCACCTGCAATGAGATGACAGAGTCCAGTTCCTGGCCAAGTTCTTTCAATACCTGCTTTAAAGAATCAGCTTGAGGTCGCGTACGTGGGAAGCCATCAAGAATGAAACCTTTCTGACAATCATCGTTCTGTAATCTTTCACGCACAATACCGACAACAACACTGTCAGGAACCAGCCCACCGGCATCCATGTGCTTCTTCGCTTCAATCCCCATTGGAGATTGAGCCTGAACTGCGGTACGAAGCATATCACCAGTAGAAATCTGCGGAATACTATATTTTTCTACCAAAAGCGCAGCTTGTGTCCCTTTGCCCGCACCTGGAGGTCCTAACAAAATAATTTTCATGGGAGTATCCTAGCCGTGCCGCCCCTTGAGCGTCACACCCTTCATAAAACCTTCATAAGAGCGTGAAATCAAATGCGCCTCTATCTGGGAGGCAGTGTCCATTCCCACACCAACGACAATAAGCAGCGACGTTCCACCAAAGAAGAAAGGAACATTCAGCTGACTGATTAAGAGAGTTGGCAGTACACAAACCAGTGATATATAGATCGCACCAACAAAGGTCAAACGACTCAGCACGATATCTAAGTAATTTGCTGTCTCTTTGCCGGGCCGTATCCCAGGGACGAATCCCCCCTGATTTTTAATATTATCTGCAACATTTACAGGGTTAAACGTTATAGCCGTGTAGAAGTAACAAAAGAAAACAATAAAAGCAATATAAAAAACATTATACAGCCAGCTAGATGGTGACATGTAAGCAGACATCGTCTTGACCCAAGGGGCGTCAATGAAGCTTGCAATAGTCGCCGGGAACATCATGATAGAGCTAGCGAAAATCGGTGGAATAACTCCACTCATATTAATTTTCAAGGGAAGGTGACTCGCCTGCCCCCCCATATTTCGCATTCCGACAACTCGCTTGGCATAGTGGATCGGCACACGGCGCTGAGCCCGCTCCATGAACACGATCGCCCCGACGGTAACTAACATGAGTGCCAAGATAAAAAGAACAATAGTGGGAGACATTGCACCGGTCTGAACCAACCGGATCGAGTTAACAATTGCGGAAGGCATCCCAGCAACAATACCAGCAAAGATAATCAACGAGATACCGTTACCAATACCTCTTTCAGTAATTTGTTCACCAAGCCACATGATAAAAGCGGTACCGGCGGTCAGCGTAATGACCGTCATTAAAATAAAACCCATACCCGGATTCGGGACGACCGGCTCACCCGCAGGACCAACCATCGATTGCAAACCTACTGCAATGCCGGTTCCCTGGATGAGAGCGAGGACAATAGTACCGTAACGGGTATACTCGGTGATCTTTTTTCGACCCGCTTCACCCTCTTTGGAGAGTTTTTCAATCGGCTCGAAAACAACCGTTAAAAGTTGTAAAATGATCGACGCACTGATGTACGGCATAATTCCGAGAGCAAAGACCGCCATCTGCTGCAAAGCACCGCCAGTAAATGCGCTGACCAAACCGAGCAAGGTTCCCTCGGTTCCCTCAAAAAACTTAGCCAGAACGTGGGCATCAATACCAGGCGTTGGAATATGACAACCGACACGGTAAACAGCCAGCATTGCCAAGGTGAAGAGGATCCTCCGCCGCAATTCGGGAATAGCCAGGATATTCTGCAGCGTTGACATACTTAAAGAACCTCGACCTTACCACCTGCAGCCTCAATCTTTGCTACAGCAGACTTACTGAATTTATGAGCATGAACCGTCAGAGGCTTGGTCAAATCACCATCTGCCAGGATCTTAATACCATCCTTGATTCCGCCAACCAAACCAGATTTTCCATACTGCTCCAAGTCAATGACCGAGTCCGCAGCAAAAGCTTCCAGATCACGCAAATTAACCAGATTATAAACTTTCTTATTTCTGGAAACAAATCCGCGCTTTGGAATTCTCCTCTGCAGAGGCATCTGACCACCTTCGAAGCCTGGCTTAACGCCACCACCACTACGTGAATTCTGCCCCTTGTGTCCTTTACCAGATTGCTTTCCGGTTCCAGAACCTGGGCCACGTCCAAGACGCTTTCTATTTTTTGTTGAGCCGGGGGCCGGCTTAAGATTACTTAAATCCATCTTACTATCCTCTGCATGTTATCAGTCTTCAACCGTCACCATGTGTTCAACTTTTCGGATCATTCCACGAATTTCTGGAGTGTCTTGTAAAGTTACTGTCTGATGCAGACGATTTAAACCAAGTCCTTTTAGAACTTTCGCGAAATAGGCCTTACGACCAATCGGACTTTTTTTCAGGGTGACTGTTACTTCCGTCGCCATTATTTTATTCTCCTAGATTCTGAACCCTCAATCCTTGGTAATACCACGACGGGCATAAATCTCTTCAGGACTTTTGAGCATTTTCAACGCACTCATTGTTGCCTTGACGACATTGTGTGGGTTATTTGAACCCAGACATTTAGTCAGGATATTTCCAATTCCAACCGCCTCAAGAATTGGTCGGACAGCCCCCCCGGCAATAACACCAGTACCATCAGATGCCGGCTTGAGGAGAACTCTCCCTGCACCAAACTTTCCAATGACATCATATGGAATAGTTCTGCCTTCCTGAATAGGCACCTTTATTAAACTCTTCTTGGCTGTTTCAACCCCCTTACGAATTGCTTCGGGGACCTCCTTAGCTTTGCCGAGTCCGTAGCCAACGTGACCATTTCCATCACCAACGATGACCAGGGCAGAAAAACTGAAACGACGACCACCCTTCACAACTTTGGCGTTACGATTGATATGAATGACTCGATCAGTCAATTCTAGTTCATTGGGATCAATGTGCAGCACAAACATTCTCCTCTACAGCTTTAACCCGGCTTCCCTTGCAGCATCAGCAAGCGCTTGAACACGCCCTTGATACAGGAAACCGTTACGGTCGAAAACGACATTGGTGATATTATTATCAAGAGCTTTTTTGGCAATAGTCGTACCAACAGCCTTGGCTGCCTCAATATTACCTGTACCAGCTACGTCAACATCTTTACCAAGTGATGAAGCTGCAACCAAAGTCGTACCGGTTCCATCTTCAATAATTTGTGCATAAATATGTTTTGCACTGCGAAAGACCGAGAGTCTGGGAGACTCACTTGTCCCGCGTACTTTTTTTCTGACCCGTGCTTGACGTTTAAGCCTTGCAACACGTCTTTTTTGGGAAACATCCACAATTCTGCTCCTCGCTAAAAGTCTTGCCTACTTACCAGTCTTACCAGCTTTACGCATGATACGTTCATCTGCATACTTAATTCCCTTGCCTTTATAGGGCTCGGGTTTACGATATGAACGGATCTTTGCTGCGGCAGAACCGACAAGCTGCTTATCAATTCCGGTGACAGAGAGTTTAGTTTGCTTTTCAATCTGCACATCTATCCCATCGGGAAGCTGATAAACAACGGGATGAGAGTAGCCCAGAGATAAAGTCAGAACTTTACCGGCAATCTCAGCACGGTAACCAACACCATTAATCTCTAAATCTTTTTTAAATCCAACAGTGACACCGACAACCATGTTATTAATCAAAGCTCTGGTCAGCCCGTGCAATGCAGAATCCTGTTTACTATCCGAAGGTCTGGAAACCTTTACCTGGTCGGTTTCGACTGCGATCGTCATCCGCTCGTGCAGTGACTGCGACAGAGAACCTTTCGGACCAGCTACAGTCATCATATTACCATCAAGGGAAACCTTGACTCCCGATGGAATAGCAACTGGTAATTTACCGATACGTGACATTGTTCAAACTCCTTGATCTGCTATTACCAAACGGTACAAACAACCTCACCACCCACTTTAGCCTGACGCGCTGAAACATCATCAAGCACTCCTGCGGATGTTGAAAGGATTGAAGCACCTAAACCGTTCTTCACCCGTGGAATTTCATCGCTACCTACGTAAACACGACGCCCCGGGGTAGATATACGTTTAATTTCATGAATAATCGGCAGCTGGTTATCATCATACTTCAGATAAATCCGCAGTATTCCCTGCTTACTATCACTTATAACCTTGCAATTCTTAAGATAACCAAGGTCTTTTAACACATTAGCAACAGCTACCTTGGCATTACTCGACGGCATATCAAGCTTTGCGTGGCCTGCCATCCCGGCGTTTCTGATGCGGGTCAGCATGTCTGCCATCGGATCAGTCATAGACATGGGTGGATCTCCTTCTTGCTGTTACCAGCTGGACTTGACGACACCAGGGAGTTTCCCTTCGGATGCCAGTTTCCGCAGACAAATTCTGCACATATCAAATTTACGATAATAAGCGCGTGGACGACCACATATCGGACAGCGGTTATACTCACGAACCGCAAACTTTTTAGGCCGTTTTGATTTGGCAATCATCGATTTCTTCGCCACAATTTCCTCCGCTCTTAAGCTTTATTTTCTAAACGGCATACCGAGACCGGTCAGCAATGCGCGACCTTCCTCGTCTGTCCGAGCCGTTGTTACAATGGTGATATTCAAACCTGATACCTGGGCAATTTTGTCCAGGTCAATCTCTGGGAATATCAACTGCTCACGAATGCCTAAAGTATAATTACCGCGACCATCGAAAGCCTTGGGTGAAATCCCCTTGAAATCACGAACCCGAGGCAGAGCAACATTGACCAAACGATCAAGAAACTCCCATGCGCGGTCCTGGCGCAAGGTGACACACGCACCAATAGGGATGTCCTCACGCAATTTAAAACCTGCAATAGATCTCTTGGACTTGGTAATTACAGCCTTCTGTCCACTGATCCTAGCTAGTTCATCAACCGCAGATTCAAGCAATTTAGGGTTCTGAATCGCCTCACCGAGACCCATATTCAGAACAACCTTCTCAACTCGAGGAACTTCCATCACTGTTTTGTATTGGAATTCCTTCATCAGGGCAGGCACCTGCTCCTGAAGATACGCCTGTTTTAACCTGGCCATCAAACTCTCCGTTTATTTATCAACACTCTCGTTACATTTTTTGCAGTAACGAGTTTTACTGCCATCTTCAAGCAATCGAACACCAGTACGTGTTGCCTGATTACATGAACCACAAATAAGCATAACATTCGAAATACTCAAAGGGGCCTCTTTCTCAAGAATACCACCCTCTGGATACAACTGATTAGGGCGAGTGTGTCGCTTGATCATATTAAGACCTTCAACGACAACGCGACTTTTCGAGGGAAACACCCGCAAAACCTTACCGGTTTTACCTTGTTCCTTCCCCGCAAGAATTTTCACCATATCATTTTTCTTGATATGTAATTTAACAATAGACATTGCTTTGACACTCCAACTATCTGTAATTTATAAAACTTCGGGAGCCAATGAAACAATTTTCATATAGTGTCGTGCACGTAACTCCCGAGCTACCGGCCCAAAGATACGGGTACCGAGGGGTTCATTACCGGTTCCGACAACAACGGCAGAGTTTCCATCAAAACGGATGAATGATCCATCTGGACGGGGAACCTCTTTCGCAGTACGAACGATAACAGCACGCACAACGTCACCCTTCTTGACCTTTGAATTTGGCAATGCCTCTTTGACACTACAAATAACAATATCGCCGATCCCGGCGTACTTACGTTTTGATCCCCCGGGAACTTTGATACAACAAAGTTTTTTAGCCCCTGAGTTATCAGCAACACTAAGCATGGTTTGCATCTGAATCATAAATAAACTCTCCTACGCAGTAACAGCTTTTTCCAAAACCTGTCGTACACGCCAGCGCTTGTCTTTCGACAATGGTCTTGTTTCGACAATGAGAACCTTATCACCAATACCGCAACTGTTATTCTCATCATGAGCTTTACAGGTGACTTTACGTTTCATGTATTTTTTATAGACACTGTGCTTGACCAGATTATCAACTCTGACAACAACGGTTTTGTCCATCTTATTACTGACAACTACACCGACGCGGGTGCTTCTGTTACCTCGTTCTAGACTCATTTTTCCTCACACACTAAGCATTCAGCTTATCAGAAAGAATAGTTTTCATCCGGGCAACATCTTTACGCACTTGTGGAACTCTCGATGTATTCTCCAAATGCCCGGTATGCAACTGAAATTTCAGGTTAAATAATTCCTGCTGCATTTCCTGTGTTTTGGTCTGTAATTCCTCAACACTGAGATCTTTGATTTCACTAACTTTCATCGCCAACCTCTCTTCTGACAAACTTGGTTCTCATTGGCAGTTTGTGCGCACCTAAACGAAATGCTTCACGAGCTACCTCTTCGGTTACACCCTGCATCTCATATAACATGTGACCAGGCTTGACTACGGCAACCCATTTTTCCGGAGACCCCTTACCTTTACCCATCCGGGTCTCGGCAGGCTTACTGGTCAACGGTTTATGGGGGAAGGTACGGATCCAAATCTTACCACCACGCTTGATATAACGGGTCATTGCACGACGGGCAGCCTCAATCTGACGGGCAGAAAGCCAACCACACTCCAATGCTTGCAAACCGTAATCACCGAAACTGACTTCAGTTCCACGGGATGCCTGACCGGCCATTCGTCCGGTAAATTGTTTTCTTCGTTTTACTTTTTTCGGCATTAACATGACACGCTACTCCTGATCAGCCGACCGGCTGTACTTTCTCTTTACCTAGCACTTCACCTTTAAAGATGAGTACCTTGACACCGATAATCCCATAGGTTGTCATAGCTTCTGCAAACCCATAATCTATATCAGCCCGCAAAGTATGCAGGGGGACACGACCCTCACGATACCATTCTGTTCGGCTCATCTCAGCTCCACCAAGACGACCAGCACAGTTGATTTTGATTCCCTTAGCGCCGAACTTAAGTGCCATACTGACACTCCGCTTCATCGCGCGACGGAAAGCGACCCTCCGCTCAAGTTGCAAAACAATATTTTCTGCGACGAGCTGAGCATCGACTTCAGGTTTTCTTACTTCCTGAATATTGATAAAGCATTCATCATCGGTGATCTTAGCCAGATCCTTTTTAAGAACCTCAACTTCTGCACCTTTTTTACCGATGATAATACCGGGACGAGCAGCAAAGATGTTAATCTTCACTTTATTAGCTGCACGTTCCAGTTCAATTTTAGAAATACCTGCGTGATACAACCGCTTCTTCAAAAAGTTACGCAATTTCAAATCAGCATGCAGCTTTACAGCATAATCGGAATCCGCATACCAGCGAGACTCCCACGTCCGGTTAATTCCCAGACGAAATCCTATCGGATGAACTTTCTGGCCCAAAGGGATACCTCCTCGACTTACTTCACATCCAGAACCACAGTAATGTGGCTGGTAGGCTTACGAATTCGACTGGCACGACCCTGAGCACGAGGTCTAAAACGCTTTAATGCCGGGCCCTGATCAACCATAACTGTTTTCACAAACAGCTGGTCTACATCAGAAACACCACCTTGCTCAGCATTTGCAACAGCAGATTTCAACAGTTTAGATAGAATAGGTGCGGTTTTCTGAGGAGAGACTTGAAGGATGTTCATCGCCTCCTGAATCCCCTTACCGCGTACCATATCAACAACGAGCCTCGCCTTGCGTGACGAGAGACGTACATTTCTTAATTTTGCCTGTACTTCCATTACTTGGCACTCCTGTCAGAAAATGTCGTGGAACTATCTGACTTTACTTTTTCGATCACTTCCGTGCCCGTAATAAGTACGGGTCGGCGCAAATTCACCCAATTTATGTCCAACCATATTCTCACTGACAAAAACCGGAATGAACTTCTTTCCGTTATGTACAGCAAAAGTCAGACCAACGAATTCAGGAATAATGGTCGAACGGCGCGACCAAGTCTTAATAACTTTATTCCGACTTGAATCACCCTCGAGGTTAACATTACGTAAGAGACACTCTTGAATGTAGGGCCCTTTTTTAACTGATCTTGCCACGTGATTCTCCTAAATACTTAGAATTACTTTTTATTCCGCCGACGGACGATAAATTTATCTGTTCGCCGGTTTGATCTTGTCTTATAACCTTTAGTTGGCACACCCCAGGGAGTTACCGGGTGACGACCACCAGAACTTTTGCCCTCACCACCACCATGGGGATGATCAACAGGGTTCATAGCAACACCGCGAGATTGTGGACGTTTACCTAACCAACGGTTACGACCCGCTTTGCCAATCTTGATTTTTTCAAAATCCAAGTTACCAACCTGGCCAATCGTTGCACGACAGTCTTGCATGACTAAACGAACTTCACCAGAGGGCAAACGCAACTGAGCGTAACGTCCTTCCTTTGCTGCAATCATGGCATAAGCACCTGCACTGCGAGCCAATTGACCACCTTTGCCGACCTTCAACTCAACATTATGAACCCATGTGCCGAGCGGTATCGAACGAATCGTCAAAGTATTTCCTGGACGAATATCTGCTGAATCACTGGCAACAACACGGTCATCAACATTCAAACCATTCGGTGCCAGGATATAGCGCTTTTCACCATCGACATAAAACAACAATGCAATTCTGGCGCTACGATTCGGATCGTATTCGATAGCTGCAACACGAGCCGGAACTTCCAATTTGTCACGGAGAAAATCTACAATACGATACTGACGTTTATGACCACCGCCAGTATGACGCTTTGTTATACGCCCGGTATTATTACGACCACCGGAGCGAGACAATGGCGCCAGTAGGGATTTTTCCGGTTTAGTCTTGGTGATCTCTTCAAATGTAGAAGAGGTCATATGACGCCGACCATCCGAGGTTGGATTATACTTCTTGATACCCATATTAACTACTCCATACCTGCAAAGCGCGCAGCCTTACACACCATAAAAATCTATATTCTGTCCCTCTTCGAGGGTCACATATGCTTTTTTCCAGTTATTCCGCTGTCCCGAACTGAGACCAACCCGCTTCATTTTGCCACGAAACTGCATCGTGTTAACGGCCTTGACTTTAACATCAAAAGCCTTCTCGACGGCTTGCTTAATCTCAATTTTGTTAGCACTGCGACTCACTTCAAAAGTTACAATCTGGGAGCTCTCTTTAAGCAAGTTTGCCTTTTCAGAGATTAACGGCTTACGAATAATTTCGTACAAGGGTTTCATTTTTCCAAAGCTCCTTCAATCTCATTTACCGCAGCATCAGTCAAAACGAGGTTAGGGTATTTGAGAATATCGTAGACATTCACACCCTCGGCCCGCAACACCTTGACATTTTGTAAATTGCGCGCAGAAAGCTCTATTTTAGAATCAGCCTGATCAATAACAATAAGAGCTCCATCCAACTCAAAGCGCTTAATCAGCTGAGCAAAAGACTTACTGCTGATTTCATCCACAACAAGTTCCTTGACAACAACCAGCTTCTCAGCCTGAAAGCGTGCTGACAGGGCACTGCAGAGTGCAGCTTTTTTAACCTTGCGATTCAACTTAAAAGTGTAGTCCTTGGGAGACGGACCGAAAGCAACACCACCACCTACATAATGGGGGGCACGGATAGTTCCCTGACGGGCATTACCAGTTCCCTTCTGGCGATATGGTTTCTTACTTCCACCTTTGACCGCACTACGGTTTTTAGTTGCAGCTGACCCCTGACGACGTGCAGCAAGTTGATAGCGCACCATGTCGTGCAAAAGGTACTCTTTAACGTCGGTATTAAAAACAGCCTCAGCAAGCTCACGCTCACCAACCTGTTTATTATCTTGATCATAAATTGTTACAGTTGCCATTTCTCTACTCCTACATCCGTCGGGTCTAAGCTTTGATCCCTTTACGGATCTCAATCAAACTATTCTTTGCCCCGGGCACAGCACCACGGACGAAGACAAGGTTTTGCTCAGGTCTGACATCGATGACAATCAGATTCTGTGTTGTCACTCGTTCATTACCCATTTGACCAGGCATTTTCTTTCCCTTGATGACCTTTGCAGGCCAGGCAGACTGCCCAATAGCACCAGGTCTACGCTTAAACATGGAGCCGTGGGTAGCACGTCCACCAGAAAATCCCCAGCGTTTGATGACTCCTTGGAACCCTTTACCTTTGCTTGTCCCGGTCACATCGATTCGATCTCCCGGACTGAATAGCTCACAAGATATCTGATCACCTACAGCGCATTCATCAACTAATTTGAATTCACGCACGTAACTAAACGCACCCTTACCGGTCTTCTTAAAGTGACCCATTTCAGGCTTATTAACACGCTTTGCGTCCTTGGCCTGAAAGCCAAGTTGAACCGCTTCATATCCATCACTGGCAGAAGTCTTTTTCTGCAACACAGTACATGGCCCCACTTCCAGAATTGTGACTGGAATTCTCTGGCCATCTGCGGCATAAATCTGACTCATGCCTATTTTTTTCCCTAATAATCCGTTGGTCATTATCGTGCCCTTAAATCGCTGTAAGTATTAACCTAGAGCTTTATTTCAACATCAACGCCAGCCGAAAGATCAAGCTTCATCAAGGCATCAACTGTCTGTTGCGTTGGTTCCATAATATCAAGAAGGCGCTTATGAGTCCGAATCTCAAACTGCTCACGACTCTTCTTATCAACATGTGGTCCACGCAACACACAATACTTGTTAATAATTGTTGGGAGCGGGATCGGACCAACCAGACGCGATCCGGTTCGTTTGGTCGTGTCAACAATCTCAGCAACTGCCAGATCAAGCAAACTGTGATCATAGGCCTTCAAGCGAATTCTTATTTTCTGTGTAGACATTAATCTTACCTCTTCTACTCGATAACTTCACTAACCACACCGGCACCGACAGTTCGGCCACCTTCGCGGATTGCAAAGCGCAGTTCTTTATCCATGGCGATCGGGGTGATCAATTCTGCGGTCATGGAAATGTTATCTCCAGGCATGACCATCTCGACACCTTCGGGAAGTTCTACGATTCCGGTCACATCAGTGGTACGGAAGTAAAACTGGGGACGATACCCTTTGAAGAATGGGGTATGACGCCCGCCTTCTTCTTTGGTGAGGATATAGGCTTCTGCTTTGAACTTGGTGTGGGGGGTGATGCTGCCGGGCTTCGACAGAACTTGTCCCCGTTCAATTTGATCACGCTTGAGTCCACGCAGCAGGATGCCACAGTTGTCGCCGGCTTGGCCTTGATCGAGCAGTTTACGGAACATCTCGACTCCGGTGACGACGGTTTTCTGGGTCTCTTTCATGCCGACAATTTCGACTTCTTCCTGGACTTTGATGATCCCTCTTTCAACTCGTCCGGTGGCGACTGTGCCGCGGCCTGAGATGGAGAAGACGTCTTCTACGGGCATCAGAAAGGGGCGATCAATGGCGCGCTCGGGCTCGGGAATGTAGTTGTCTACGGCTTCCATGAGTTCGAGTACTTTGTCTTTTCCGATTTCGTCGTCGCGACCTTCGAGGGCGGCGAGGGCGGAACCGGCGATGACGGGGATATCGTCTCCGGGGAAGTCATAGCTGGAAAGCAGTTCTCTGATCTCCATGTCTACGAGTTCGAGGAGTTCTTCGTCATCGACCATGTCGGCTTTGTTCAAGAAGACCACCATGGCGGGGACACCAACCTGACGGGCCAGCAGGATATGCTCGCGGGTCTGGGGCATGGGGCCATCGGCGGCTGAGACAACCAGAATTGCTCCGTCCATCTGGGCGGCTCCGGTGATCATGTTCTTGACATAGTCGGCGTGACCGGGACAGTCAACATGTGCATAGTGACGGTTTTCGGTCTCGTATTCGACGTGGGCGGTGGCGATGGTGATGCCGCGCTCGCGCTCTTCGGGGGCGTTGTCGATCTGATCGAATGCTTTGACTTCTCCGCCACCCATCTTTTCTGCTAATACTTTGGTGATGGCTGCTGTCAGTGTGGTCTTGCCATGGTCAACGTGACCGATGGTGCCAATATTGACGTGCGGCTTTGTCCTTTCGTACTTTTCCTTGGACATAATAAACTCCTATCCTCAGTCTAACCATTGACCTTGGCGATAATTTCTTCACTAATTACTTTTGGTGCCTGATCGTAATGATCAAAAACCATAGAATAAGTAGCCCGACCCTGGGTTGCGCTACGTAAATCCGTTGCATAGCCAAACATACTTGAAAGGGGCACATGAGAATCTACAACCTGCGCACCACCACGTGCTTCCATCCCCATGATACGACCACGACGACTGTTCAGATCGCCAATGACATCGCCCATATATTCTTCGGGGACAACAACCTCGACCGACATAATCGGCTCAAGCAATATTGGAGAGGCTTTTTTCGCCCCATCTTTAAAACCAATCGATCCGGCAATTTTAAATGCCATTTCATTGGAGTCAACATCATGATACGAACCATCAAAACAGGTGACCTTGATATCAACAATAGGGAATCCTGCTAAAACTCCGTTTACTGCAGCTTCCGCCGCCCCCTTACCAACAGCAGGGATATACTCACGGGGGATAACTCCACCCTTGATTGCATCGACAAACTCAAAACCCTTGCCTGGCTCACCGGGCTCAAGTCTCAACCAACAATCTCCATATTGACCACGACCACCTGATTGACGAACAAATTTACCCTGAACTTCAACTGACTTGGTAATTGACTCACGATAAGCAACCTGTGGCGCGCCAACATTACACTCCACCTTAAACTCACGCTTCATTCGATCGACAATGACGTCAAGATGCAATTCACCCATACCAGAAAGTATCGTCTGGCCGGTCTCTTCATCAGTTCTCACTCGCAGTGATGGGTCTTCAGCCAGTAGTTTACCTAAAGCAATCCCCATCTTTTCCTGGTCTGCTTTAGTCTTAGGCTCAACAGACAGATGGATAACCGGTTCTGGAAACTCCATCGACTCCAGCAGAGAAGGATTTTTAATGTCACAAAGGGTATCACCAGTCGTGGTACTTTTTAAACCAACAGCTGCTGCAATATCACCTGAGTAAACCTGCTTTATCTCCTCACGCTTGTTTGCGTGCATCTTCAATAAACGGCCAAAACGTTCTTTACGACCCTTGGTTGAGTTCAGAACTGTAGTGCCCGACTCAGCGATTCCGGAATAGACCCTGAAGAAGCTCAACTGACCAACAAAAGGATCGGTCATGATTTTAAATGCTAACGCTGCAAAAGGGGCATCGTCATCTGCCGGGCGAACCAATTCTTCCCCCGTATCAGGGTGAACCCCCTGGATCGGCTCAACGTCCAATGGAGAGGGCATATAATCGATAACTGCGTCCAACAAAGTCTGGACACCTTTATTTTTGAATGCACTACCACAGAGTACTGGGCAAAAGTCGATATTCCGGGTTCCCTTACGGATTGCCTCCTTGATTTCCTCAAGGGACAACTCCTCACCACCTAGATATTTTTCCATCAAGTCGTCGTCGTAAGAAGAGATCTCTTCCAACAACGCATCTCGGGCCAATTCAACATCGTCAGCCATATCAGCGGGAATTTCAATCTTATCGTACTTGGCACCCATGGATTCGTCATCCCAGACAATTGCCTCCATGGCAACCAGATCAACTAAACCACGGAAATTTTCTTCAGAACCTATTGGCAACTGCAGCGGCAGAGGGTTAGCCCCAAGACGATCACGGATCATCTCCACACCACGGCTGAAATCAGCGCCGGTCCGATCCATCTTATTGATGAAAGCGATCCTCGGGACACCATACTTATCAGCTTGACGCCAGACTGTCTCAGATTGTGGCTCAACACCACCAACCGAACAGAAAACAGCAACAGCACCATCCAGAACCTTCAGTGAACGCTCAACCTCTATGGTAAAATCGACATGACCGGGGGTATCAATAATATTAACCCGATGATCTTTCCAGAAACAGGTTGTCGCAGCCGAAGTGATAGTGATACCACGCTCCTGCTCCTGCTCCATCCAATCCATGGTAGCAGCACCATCATGGACTTCACCGATCTTGTGCGAAACACCCGTGTAGTAGAGAATACGTTCCGTAGTTGTCGTTTTACCAGCATCAATATGGGCCATGATGCCAATATTGCGGGTTTTATCTAAAGAAACCTTACGTGCCACAAAATACTCCTGATCCTAACGACTAAACTACCAACGGTAATGAGCGAAAGCCTTATTGGCTTCTGCCATACGGTGTGTGTCTTCACGCTTCTTAACCGCTGCACCGCGATTATTGAACGCATCCAGAAACTCTCCAGCAAGACGCTCGCGCATGGTCTTCTCACTGCGTGACTTAGCGTGGATCGCAATCCAGCGCATGGCCAATGCAGTACGACGTGATGGACTCACCTCAATCGGAACCTGATAAGTAGAACCACCAACCCGACGCGATTTAACTTCCAGCACTGGTCGAACATTCTCCATGGCCGTCTTAAAAACCTCTAGAGGGTCGTTACCTGAGCGCTCAGCAACCAAATCGAAAGCACCATAAACGATCTGTTCAGCTGTACTCTTTTTTCCGTCTACCATGACATTATTAACAAATTTGGCAACCTGCAGATCCCCATATTTGGGGTCAGGCAAGATGATCCGCTTAGGGACCTCTCTTCTCCTTGGCATAGCGTCCTCTTCCTCAGACTATTTAGTTACTTCGGGCGCTTAGCGCCGTACTTAGAGCGGCCCTGCTTACGATCCTTAACACCTGCAAGGTCGAGAGTACCACGTACAATATGATAACGGACGCCAGGCAAATCCTTAACCCGACCACCGCGAATCAAAACAACAGAGTGCTCCTGAAGGTTATGTCCAACACCTGGGATATATGATGTTACGACAATCCCATTGGTCAGACGCACACGAGCAACTTTCCGCAGAGCCGAGTTTGGTTTCTTCGGTGTCGTTGTATAGACACGAGTACAAACTCCACGTCGCTGCGGACAAGATTTAAGCGCAGGCGCAGTCGATTTTACAATCTTCTTCTTACGCCCATTGCGAATTAATTGGTTAATAGTTGGCATCTAGATTCTCCCAAATCTCTTACATTGTTTCAGCCATTTAGACTGACATTTCTGTGGGGAAAAACCCGCTGACATTATCAATCAGGTTTGGCTTTGTCAAGCTCTTTTCACTCACAACTAAAATATTCTTTATTGATTAGTAAGGCTCAATCTTAAGTCTTATCGACTCAGTCTGTCTCCACTGGTGTTTCAACTTCTGAATCATCTATCTCAATTGGCTCTTCGAGTTTAATCTCAGGCTCCGGGATCATCAATTCGGCAGAGCGATACTTTGCAACACCGGTTCCAGCAGGAATTAACCGACCCATAATAACGTTTTCTTTAAGGCCGCGCAGTGAATCAGTTTTACCCTGAATCGAAGCCTGCGTCAGAACCTTGGTCGTCTCCTGGAAAGAGGCGGCTGAAATAAACGACTCGGTTGAGAGAGATGCTTTCGTGATCCCCAACATAATTGGCTCACCGATTGCCGGTTCTCCACCGGCAGCTAACACCTTGTTGTTCTCTCCCTCAAAGACCCACCGATCAATCTGGTCATCGATCAGGAAGTTAGTATCACCAACCTCTTTGATCTGTACTTTCCGCAGCATCTGCCGGACGATCGTTTCAATATGCTTATCGTTAATTTTAACACCCTGCAAACGGTAGACTTCCTGAACTTCATCAACCAGATATTTCGAAAGTTCCTTGCTACCAAGGACGCGCAAAATATCATGCGGATTACTGGAACCGTCAACCAGCTCTTCGCCAGCGTGGATATAGTCCCCTTCGTGCACCGAAATATGCTTCCCTTTGGGGATCAGATATTCACCTGGATCACCAATTTCAGGGGTCACAACAATCTTACGCTTCCCCTTGGAATCCTTACCGTAGGAAACAACCCCATCAATTTCAGTTATAACCGCAAGTTCCTTTGGTTTACGTGCTTCAAACAACTCCGCAACGCGTGGCAACCCGCCGGTGATATCTTTAGTTTTTGTTGTCTCACGCGGAATTTTAGCCAGAATCGCCCCGGCATGGAGGACAACCCCCTCTTCAACAGAGAGATTGGCACCGACCGGCAACATATAACGCGCCTGCGCTCCGTTTGGTAGTTTTACGGTTTTACCATCCTCACTCTTCAGGGTGATCCGTGGTCGTTTATCGGCAGATTTTGCTTCGGTAACGACCTTACGTGAAAGACCGGTGACCTCGTCAACCTGCTCTTTCATGGTCACCCCTTCAGCGAGGTCACCATAATGGACGATCCCGCCAACCTCGGTAATAATTGGAACGGTGTAGGGATCCCATTCTGCCAACATTTCACCACTCTTGATCGGCCCACCTTCCTGTTGGGTCAAACGGGCACCATAAACAACTGAATACCGTTCCCGCTCCCGACCCGTGTCATCAACCACAGCAATTTCACCTTTGCGGTTCATAACTACTGGAAAGCCGTCAACGTTATCAACCGTTGTCAGATTGATAAATTTAAGTGCACCATCGAAGCGCGCCTCCAGAGCGGTCTGCTCCGCACGCCGCGAGGCAGTACCACCGATATGGAAAGTCCGCATCGTCAGCTGAGTACCAGGTTCACCAATCGACTGCGCGGCGATAACTCCAACCGCCTCACCAAGATTGACCAGATGGCCTCGTGCCAGATCCCGTCCATAACAATAAGCACAGATACCGCGCTTGCTCTTACAGGTGAGAACCGACCGTATTTTGACTTTTTCAATGCCGGCATCTTCTATGGTTGCAACCAATTCTTCATCTATCAATTGGTTTGCCTCAACGAGCAGCTTGTCAGTAACAGGGTCAACAATATCGTCGAGAGCAACCCGCCCAAGGATTCGGTCACCAACCCGCTCGATAACCTCACCACCCTCGGTGAGAGATGAAACTTCAATCCCATCAATCGTGTCACAATCCTGCTCGATGATAATAGCATCCTGGGCAACATCGACCAGACGTCGGGTCAGATAACCGGAGTTTGCTGTTTTTAACGCCGTATCAGCCAGGCCTTTACGGGCACCGTGAGTGGAAATAAAATACTGCAGCACGGTCAAGCCCTCGCGGAAGTTCGCGGTAATCGGCGTTTCAATGATTGAACCATCCGGCTTCGCCATCAAGCCGCGCATTCCAGCCAACTGACGAATCTGTTGCGCACTTCCCCGCGCACCGGAATCAGCCATCATGTGGATCGCATTGAACGATGAAACTTCAACCTTTTCGCCACTTTCTGAGGTGATTGTTTCGACGGCAATATTACCAAGCATGGTTCCAGCAATATCCTCAGTACACTTAGCCCAGATATCAATAACCTTATTATAGCGCTCCCCATCGGTTATCAGACCCTCTGTATACTGCCGTTGGATATCTTTGACTTCTTCGGCAGAAACCTTGATTCTTGCCTCTTTAGTTGCAGGGATAACCATGTCATCAAGACAAATCGAAACACCGGCTAAACTCGAATAACGGAAACCGGTTTCTTTGATCTTATCTGCAAGGATAACAGTCTCTTTGTTCCCGGCAAAACGGAAGCTGATATCGATCAGATCGGCAACCTGTTTTTTACCCATAACCTTATTGACATGTTTAAAGTCAATGGCGTCCGGAATAACCTCACGCAACAGAATACGCCCGACAGTTGTTTTAATACGCTCAAGCGGAGCCCCCTCAACTGGCGACATTCTTACTTTAATTACCGCTTGAAGATCGGCCTCGCCTGCGTCATAAGCCATGCGAACCTCTTCCTGCGAGGCAAATACTTTATCAGTACCGGCAACAAATGGTCGCTCTTTGGTCATATAGTACAGACCAAGAACCATATCCTGGGACGGAACAATAATCGGCTTTCCACTGGCAGGAGAGAGGATATTGTTCGTCGACATCATCAGCACCCGGGCTTCGATCTGACTCTCGATCGAAAGGGGAAGATGAACCGCCATCTGGTCGCCGTCAAAGTCAGCATTAAAAGCAGTACAAACCAACGGGTGCAACTGAATTGCCTTCCCTTCGATCAATACCGGCTCAAAGGCTTGAATACCAAGACGGTGCAGGGTCGGAGCACGGTTCAACATAACCGGGTGCTCTTTAATCACCTCTTCCAGAACGTCCCAGACTTCAGACTTCTCTTTCTCAACCATTTTCTTGGCACTCTTGACTGTCGTTGACAGGCCTCTCTCATCCAGTTTTTGATAGATGAATGGCTTGAACAACTCAAGTGCCATCTTTTTCGGCAACCCACATTGATGCAGTTTCAGCTCGGGGCCAACGACAATAACTGACCGACCAGAATAATCGACCCGCTTTCCAAGCAAGTTCTGACGGAAACGTCCCCCCTTGCCCTTCAACATATCGGACAATGATTTCAGAGGCCGCTTGCTGGGACCGGTGATTGCCCGGCCACGACGTCCATTATCGAAAAGGGCATCGACAGCCTCCTGAAGCATCCGCTTTTCGTTGCGAATAATAACCTCAGGAGCACGCAGCTCCATAAGTCTCTTCAGACGGTTATTCCGGTTAATCACCCGACGGTAGAGATCATTCAGGTCAGAAGTTGCAAATCGTCCACCATCAAGGGGGACCAATGGACGCAGCTCCGGAGGTAAAACCGGCACCGTTTCTAAAATCATCCACTCTGGCAAGTTGCCACTCTGACGAAATGAATTAATTACTTTCAGCCGCTTGGATACCTTCTTCCGTTTGGCTTCACTGGTTGCTTCTTTCATTTCGATCCGCAGTTGATCACCCACCTCAACCAGATCGATTTCAACCAACAGTTCCCGAACCGCTTCAGCACCCATTCCTGCAACAAATTGTCCGGCAAATTCGTCCATTGCCTCGCTGTATTTGTCTTCAGGAAGTAATTGCCCCTTGACCAGAGAGGTTTCGCCTGGATCAAGAACCACATAAGCCTCAAAATAGAGAACCTTCTCCAGATCCTTCAAGGTCATATCCAGCAGCGCGCCAATCCGTGAAGGCAAAGACTTGAGAAACCAGATATGGGCGACCGGGCAAGCCAGGTCAATATGGCCCAAACGCTCACGTCGAACCTTACTCGGAATGACCTCAACACCACATTTCTCACAAACAATGCCACGGTGCTTCATCCGCTTGTACTTACCACAATTACATTCATAGTCCTTGGTTGGACCAAAAATCTTGGCGCAGAAAAGTCCATCACGTTCAGGCTTAAAGGTCCTGTAGTTGATGGTTTCCGGTTTTTTTACTTCACCAAATGAACGCTCTCGTATTTTCTCCGGTGAGGCCAGCGAAAGTTGAATAGAGTTAAAACTCAATGGATCTTTCGGGCGGTCAAAGAGACTGAAAATATCTTCCAAAACGCATTCTCCTTGTAGGATGAGTGCTTTAATTACTACAAATTTATAACTTAACGATTACAGTTCGATCCCACGCTATTACTCTTCGAGCAGATCAACATCCAGACAAAGAGCCTGCAATTCTTTGATCAACACATTGAAGGACTCTGGCAAGCCAGCCTCAAGAGTATGTTTCCCCTTGACAATGGCTTCGTACATCCGCGTTCGACCGGCGACATCATCTGATTTGACGGTCAAAAATTCCTGCAACGCATGTGCCGCGCCATAAGCCTCCATCGCCCAGACTTCCATCTCACCAAGTCGCTGCCCACCAAACTGGGCTTTACCACCAAGTGGCTGCTGTGTTACCAGGCTATAGGGACCAATCGAACGGGCGTGAATCTTATCATCAACCAGGTGATGCAGTTTGAGCATATACATGATACCGACGGTTACTTTTTCCCTGAATGCATCTCCAGTTCTCCCGTCATAAAGGGTCATTTGACCACTGCTATCAAATCCTGCACGCTCAACCTCATCCTTGATCAAATTCTCACTGACCCCTTCAAAAACCGGGGAAGCCATCGGCACCCCCTGAAACAGTCGACGAGCCAGAACCTTAAGATCATCTTCATTCAGCCCATCAATAAAGGCATCCAAGGCACGATCGTTGTAGGCTTCTTTGATCTGTTTTTTCAGAGCCTTCTCACTATATTGCTCTTCAAGGACCGCTCTGATCTGATTACCTAAGCCACGAGCAGCCAGACCAAGGTGGGTCTCGAGAATCTGCCCGACATTCATCCGCGATGGAACACCCAATGGATTGAGAACAATCTCAACCGGGGTACCATCCTCCATGTAAGGCATATCTTCCTGGGGAAGAATTCGCGACAGAACACCTTTATTACCATGCCGACCGGCCATTTTGTCACCGACCTGCAACCTGCGTTTAATCGCAATATAGACCTTCACCATTTTGATGACGCCCGGCGGAAGGTCATCACCACGCTTGCACTTATCAATTTTGTCGTCAAAAACAGCTGTCACCAGTTGCTCGCGCTCTGCCAGGCGAGTCAGCATGTCAGAGATTTTTTCTTCGACATCATTATTGCCGGTAACGGAGAGCTCTTGAATCCGGGCAAAAGGAACTTTAGCAAATGTCTCAGCGGTAATCTTGCGCCGTGCAGGTAACAGGGTGTTTTCCCCTTCATCTTCTATTGCAACAGCAGAAGTCAACCCAACCAGCAATGTTCCGATCTTGTTACGTGTCGATTTTCGCAGAATACGGATTTCATCTTCACGATCTTTCAGCAGTTTCTCAATTTCACGTGCCTCAATCTGCTCAGTTCGCACATCCTTATCGAAACCCTTACGAGAGAAAACCCGAGCACCGATGATGACACCCTCTTCACCCGGTGGCACCCGCAACGAAGTATCCCTGACATCGCCAGCTTTTTCTCCAAAAATAGCCCGCAGTAGTTTTTCCTCAGGAGAGAGTTGAGTCTCCCCTTTCGGAGTGATCTTTCCAACCAGGATATCTCCAGACTTAACACTTGCTCCGATACGGATGATACCCGACTCGTCCAGATCGCTTAAAGCATCTTCACCAAGATTTGGAATATCATCGGTAATCTCTTCCTTACCAAGTTTGGTGTCCCGCGCAACACACTCAAATTCCTCAATATGGATTGAAGTGTAACGGTCATCCTGAACAATTTTTTCAGAAATCAGGATTGAATCCTCAAAGTTGTAACCATGCCACGGCATGAATGCGACCAGAACATTCTGTCCAAGAGCCAATTCACCCCATTGAGTTGAAGGGCCATCAGCAATCACCTCACCGCGGATGATTTGATCGCCGATTTTGACAATTGGCTTCTGGTTAATACAAGTGTTCTGATTAGAGCGACTGAATTTGTGGAGATTGTAAATATCCACACCGGCACCCGTCTCATCCATATCCTGATCATCAATCTGGATAACAATCCGATCAGCATCAACACTTTCAACACTACCACTGTGTCGAGCAATGACCGAGTTTCCTGAATCATGGGCGACAATCCGCTCCATACCAGTCCCGACCAGTGGGGCATCGGTACGCAATAGCGGCACCGCTTGACGCTGCATATTGGAACCCATCAGAGCCCGGTTAGCATCATCATTTTCGAGAAATGGAATCAATGCTGCAGCAACCGAAACAATCTGTTTTGGTGATACATCCATCAGGTCAATCTGATCCGGTGGCAACAATAAAAACTCGCCGGTTTGACGCACATTGACCAGCTCATTAATAAAAATACCATTATCGTCAATTGGTGCATTGGCCTGGGCAATGGCATGCCCCTCTTCATCGAGTGCCGAGAAATATTTTATCTCCGAACCAACCTGACCATCCTTGACAATTCGATAGGGGGTCTCAACAAAACCGTATTCGTTAATCCGAGCGTAGGTAGACAGTGAAGCAATCAAACCGATGTTCGGACCCTCCGGGGTTTCAATTGGACAAACCCGACCATAATGGGTGGGATGGACATCCCGCACCTCAAAACCGGCCCGTTCCCGAGTCAAACCACCGGGGCCTAAAGCTGACAAACGACGTTTATGTGTGACCTCAGAGAGGGGATTGGTTTGATCCATAAACTGGGAGAGCTGCGATGAACCGAAGAACTCCTTCACTACCGCAGAAACCGGTTTGGAATTAATCAGGTCATGTGGCATCAAGCTATCGACATCCTGCAAGCTCATCCGCTCTTTAATCGCCCGCTCCATCCGGACCAGACCGACGCGATATTGATTTTCCAGCAACTCGCCAACGGCTCTGACACGACGATTACCAAGATGATCAATATCATCTATGGTCCCCTTGCCGTCACGTAGATCAACAAGGTAGCGGACAACGCTTAGAACATCATCTTTGGTCAGGGTCGACAGATCGAGAGGACTATCCAGTCCGAGCTTGTGATTGAGCTTTAAGCGACCAACGGCTGAGATATCGTAGCGATCTGCATTAAAAAACAGACTTTCGAACAGTGTAGTCGCTGTTCTGATTGTTGGTGGATCTCCCGGGCGAAGACGGCGGAAAATCTCAATAATTGCGTCATCTGCAGTCTCAACTTTGTCAACCCGCAAGGTATCGCTGATATATGATCCGACATAAAGGTTATCGATGAACAGAATTGAGAAATCATTAATCCCTTTCTCCCTCAGCTCATCAAGCTTTGCCTCGGTCAGCTCGCCATTACACTCGAGAAGCACCTCTCCAGTCGACTCATCAACGATATCACTGAGAACCACCTGACCCACCAGACCCTCGGCAGTAATCGGAATTGATTCTACACCTTCATCCTTAAGCTTGCGGATGGCGGCACGGGTAAATTTGCGATTCTCCTTGACCAGAACCTCACCTGAAACAGAGAGAACATCTGAGCTGGCACGCACACCCGCTAGAAGATCAAAATTGACCTTTTTAGTGTAGCTTTTGCCATCCCAGGAAATCTCTTCAAAATCGTAGTAATACTTGAGCAGTTCCTCGGTGGTATAGCCAAGAGCCTTCAGCAACACGGTTGCCGGAAGCTTGCGACGCCGATCAATCCGAACCCAGAGGAGATCCTTGTGGTCAAAATCAAAGTCAAGCCAGGAACCCCGGTAGGGGATGACTCGCGCACTGAAGAGTATTTTGCCACTGGAATGAGTTTTCCCTTTATCGTGAGAAAAGAAAACTCCCGGTGAACGATGCAACTGACTCACAATCACCCGCTCGGTCCCATTGATAATGAAGGTTCCATTCTCCGTCATCAATGGGATCTCGCCAAAATAGACTTCCTGTTCCTTGATATCGCGGATTGACCGGGTTCCGGCCTCCTTATCGACATCCCAGGTGACAAGACGAACCTTGACTTTGATGGGAGCAGCGTAAGTCATGCCACGCTGATGGCACTCCTCTTCATCATATTTTGGTGTCCCCAGACTATAGGAGACGTACTCCATAGAGCAGGTATCACTAAAATCGTGAATTGGGAATACAGAACGGAAAACCGACTCCAAGCCACGCTGCTTACGCTCAGGTGAAGGGAGCTCCGCCTGTAAAAACCTCTTGTAAGAAGTTTTTTGGATATCAATGAGGTTCGGAATATCAATGATATTCGTAACCTTCGCAAAATGCTTCCTGAGGAGCGGATTATTCGCAAACGAATACGCCATGTTTTCTCCTTTGGGGTCGGTTCATGGGTTACAAAATAAAGAACCCAGGTCGACACCAATCCGGATCTAGAGACAGATCCACGCGCCAACTTGCCGAGCTGACAACAAGAATAGCCAAGGCCGCATCAATGCGACCTCGGCTAAAAACTCACTAGAGGGGGATACTGACTATTTCAGCTCCACGCTGGCGCCAGCCTCTTCAAGCTGCTTTTGAACATCAGCAGCCTCATCCTTGGAAACAGCCTCTTTAACAGTCCCAGGAGCTCCATCAACCAACTCCTTGGCTTCTTTCAGCCCTAAGCCAGTGATTGCACGAACCGCCTTGATAACATTAATTTTCTTTTCACCGAAGCTGGTCAGGATAACATCAAATTCAGTCTGCTCTTCAGCGGCAGCGTCACCGGCAGCAGGAGCGGCAGCAACTGCAACAGGAGCAGCAGCAGATACACCAAACTTCTCTTCGAGTTCCTTAACGAACTCTGACATTTCCAGAACGGTCATGTTTTCGATAAATTCTACAACTTGTTCTTTTGTGATTTTAGCCATTTTTTCCTCCAAAATTTATGGTTATAACTTAAAAGTTTTTATTAGTTTATGCAGCTTTGTTCTGACCAATCGCATTCAACACCTGAACCAGTGAGCGAGGTACTGCAGCCATCGTTCCGACAAAATTGGTAATCGGTGCATTCATCGAACTCAAGGCCTTAGCCAACAACTCATCACGGCTAGGCAACTCAGCTAAAGCGCTGATTTCTGCAACCGTCAGAAATTTACCACTAAGAACTCCAGCCTTCAGTTCAAATGCTTCAATTTCCTTGGCAAATTTGCTGAGAATTTTGGCAGGAGCAACCGGATCGGCACCGGACAAGGCAATTGCCGTCGGACCAGCACAATAAGGTTGAAGCTCCTCAGATGGTGTATCCTGTGCTGCCAACTTAAGCAAATTGTTTTTAACTACGCGATACTCAACACCAGCCTGAGTCAGTTCACGCCGTAGCTGGGTGGCCTGCTCTACATTGATGCCACGGTAATCAGCCAAAAAAATCGCTTCAGTCTCTCTCAAGCGTTGCGCTAATTCCTGAACAATCTGTTCTTTCTCTGTCCTGTTCATCTACTCTCCTCCTTTCGTTAAGAATCTTGGGATATAAATAATCCCGCCCATGTCGAGTTGAGGGGGGGGGGAGAGACGACGTTGTCGTCACAGCACCCGATAGCCTCGGCAGGTGGTACAGCCATTAAATGCTTCGCATACCTGCTGTCTTTGACTCTGAGCCTGCAATCAAGTAGCTACTACTTGAATAAAGCCTGTAGTTGTGGGATATCAAGATTGATACCCGCACCCATAGTCGTGGCTAAAGTGACCTTTTTCAAATAAGTCCCTTTAGCTGTTGACGGTTTTGCTTTGAGTAAAACATCTACCAACGCCATGATGTTTTCTTTCAACTTCTCAGCATCAAAAGAAATTTTACCCACCGGAGCGTGGATAATACCGGCTTTTTCAACGCGGTACTCTACCTTCCCGGACTTTGCTTCTTCAACTGCACGGGCGACATCCACGGTAACAGTACCAACCTTTGGATTGGGCATCAAACCACGGGGACCCAGCACACGACCGATCTTCCCGACAACACCCATCATATCAGGCGAAGCGATTGCCGTATCAAAATCGAACCAGCCGCCCTTGATTTTCTCAGCAAGATCGTCTGCACCGACATAATCGGCACCGGCAGCTTCTGCTTCCTGGGCTTTTTCACCCTTGGCAAAAACCAGAACCCGGACATTCTTGCCCAGACCATTTGGCAAAACTACAGCACCACGGATCATCTGGTCTGCCTTGCGCGGATCGACACCCAGTCGGATACTCATATCAACTGTTTCATCGAACTTCGCAAAGGAGCCCTTTTTGATCAATTCAAGAGCTTCTTCAATTCCATAGAGTTGGGAACGATCAATCAACTCTTTTGCATTTTTGATGTTCTTACCTGTTGCCATCTTCTATCTCCACGGTTTGCCGTCTCAGGCGACTTCAATTCCCATGCTACGCGCAGTACCTTCGATAATCCGCATTGCAGCTTCCTCTGAGAAAGCATTGAGGTCAGGCATTTTCAGGCGTGCAATTTCAAGAACCTGATCCTTAGTGACCTTGCCTACCTTCTCTTTATTCGGGACACCGGAACCCTTCTTCAGCTTTGCTGCACGTAGCAGCAAAACAGCAGCCGGTGGCGTCTTGGTAATATAGGAGAAGGAACGATCAGCAAAGACAGTAATAACAACAGGGGTAATCAAACCTGCCTGCTCCTGCGTCTTTGCATTAAAATGTTTACAGAACTCCATGATATTGACACCATGCTGCCCAAGCGCCGGACCAACTGGCGGAGAAGGGTTTGCCTGCCCTGCAGGGATCTGTAATTTAATCTGTCCAATAATTTTCTTGGCCATCTCTGACTCCTTAAACGAACGAAACGTATCCCAGCTCAGCTGGTTTTTTCAACCTGTATAAATTCTAATTCTACGGGGGTAACCCGACCGAAAATACTGACCATAACTTTCAAAGTACCACGATCAGGGCGAACATCTTCCACCATTCCGGTAAAGTTAAGGAATGGACCATCGACAACACGTACCGTCTCACCGATTTCAAACTCAACCTTCGGCTTGGGCTTCTCGACGCCCTCTTCCATCCGGTTGGTAATCTTTGCCACCTCGGCATCTGGAATTGCCGGAGGGTTTTGCGCACCACCGACAAACCCGGTTATTTTCGAAGTTCCAGTGACGATATGCCACGTCTCATCGTTGAGCTCCATCCGTACCAGAATATAGCCGGGGAAGAACTTGCGCAATGAGGTCTTACGCTCCCCTTTACGCATTTCAACGACAGTTTCCGAAGGGATTAAAATCTCTTCAAAAAACTCTTCGGCAGCCCCGGAGCGAATCCGCTCCTCAAGACTCAATTTAACCTTATTTTCATACCCTGAATAGGTATGCACGCCGTACCACTTCATCGCCATGGCAAAGTCCTTTTTCTCCTCAACCGAGGATCAGACGGATAAGGCGCGAAAGAATCACATCGACACCACCAAGAAAGATCGCACAGACTATCACCAAAGCAATGACAACCATCGTTGATGCATAGGTGTCCTTTTTAGATGGCCAGGTGACCTTCTTAAGCTCTGCCTTGACGTTGGCAAAAAACTCATTTAATTTTCCACTCATCGATCTATTGGCCTCGCTGAAGTACTCATTCGCAATTATGGCAGGCCAGGAGGGATTCGAACCCCCAACACCCGGATTTGGAGTCCGGTGCTCTAGCCGTTAGAGCTACTGGCCTACGATTCTATCCTGGTTCCCCGCCGTTACCCCTTATTTTGTCTCTTTATGGGGGGTGTGCTTCCGGCAGAAGCGACAGTACTTGTTAAACTCCAACTTATCTGGAGTATTTCGCTTGTTTTTCGTCGTCGTGTAATTCCGTTGCTTACACTCAGTACAAGCAAGAGTGACAATGTCACGCATAACACTTACCTCTTAATTCCCTTTTGCCAGTAGCAAAATGGAGTGATTTACTAATATTACTCGATAACTTCACTAACCACACCGGCACCGACAGTTCGGCCACCTTCGCGGATTGCAAAGCGCAGTTCTTTATCCATGGCGATCGGGGTGATCAATTCTGCGGTCATGGAAATGTTATCTCCAGGCATGACCATCTCGACACCTTCGGGAAGTTCTACGATTCCGGTCACATCAGTGGTACGGAAGTAAAACTGGGGACGATACCCTTTGAAGAATGGGGTATGACGCCCGCCTTCTTCTTTGGTGAGGATATAGGCTTCTGCTTTGAACTTGGTGTGGGGGGTGATGCTGCCGGGCTTCGACAGAACTTGTCCCCGTTCAATTTGATCACGCTTGAGTCCACGCAGCAGGATGCCACAGTTGTCGCCGGCTTGGCCTTGATCGAGCAGTTTACGGAACATCTCGACTCCGGTGACGACGGTTTTCTGGGTCTCTTTCATGCCGACAATTTCGACTTCTTCCTGGACTTTGATGATCCCTCTTTCAACTCGTCCGGTGGCGACTGTGCCGCGGCCTGAGATGGAGAAGACGTCTTCTACGGGCATCAGAAAGGGGCGATCAATGGCGCGCTCGGGCTCGGGAATGTAGTTGTCTACGGCTTCCATGAGTTCGAGTACTTTGTCTTTTCCGATT